>DATABP010000471.1:0-4679 GCA_036259515.1 Thermoanaerobaculia bacterium
CGCGAGCGGGAGTCAACGGCCGCTAGGACGCGTCCCGCCGCGCCGCCAGCCCCAGCTCCCGCTCCAGGAACGCGGCGATCCGCCGGTAGGCGATCACCCGGTTCTCCAGCTTGCGGATGCCGTGGCCCTCGTCGGGGAAGCGCAGGTACTCCACCCGCCCGCCGCGCTCGCGCACCGCGCGCACGAACTGGTCCGACTCGGTGACCGGGTCGCGCGGATCGTTGGCGCCGTGGACCACCATCAGCGGGTCGGCCACCCGGTCGACGCGGGCGATCGGGGAGAGCCGGCGGAAGAACTCGCGGTCCTCGGGATCGTCGATGTCGCCGTACTCCAGCCGGTCCGAAGCCTTCAGCGCCGGCGAGGCGCCCTCCAACGCGGTGATCCAGTTCGACACGCCGACGAACGACACGCCGGCGTCGAACAGGCCGGGGAAGTCGGCCAGCGCGGCGAAGGTGAGGTAGCCGCCGTAGGAGCCGCCCATCACCGCGGCGCGCTCGGCGTCCACCCGGCCGTCCGTCGCCAGCCAGCGCATGGCGTCCTCCATGTCGAGCACCGCGTTCGGGCGCAGGCGCTGGTTGTCGAGCCGGGCGAAGCGCTTGCCGTAGCCGGTCGAGCCGCGGAAGTTGAGGTCGAGGACGGCGATGCCGCGGGCGAGGAGGTACTGGTGGACGGGGTCGAAGTCCGGCCGCGCCTGCCCGGTCGGGCCGCCGTGGACGGCGAGGAGCACCGGCGGCTTCGTCCCCGGCGCGACGGCGTCGGCCGGCGGCAGGTAGAGGAGGCCGTGCAGCACGACCCCGTCGCGCGCCGGAAAGTCGACGTGCACCGGCTCGACGAGGCGCGAGAGGTCGAGGCCGGCGGAGTCCGAGAAGGTCGTCCGCCGCGCCGAGCCGGCGGCGAGGTCCCACACCCACACGTCGCCGGGGAGCCGCGGCGAGGTGATCGTCAGCGCCACGACCGGCGCTGCCGGGGCGCGGTCGACGCCGAAGACGACGCCGCGCGGCAGCTCGGGGACGGACAGGTCCGCGCCGTTCGAGAGGTCGCGCGCGTGGAGCGTCGAGCGGCCGCCCTCGTTCGTCGTCCACACCAGGTAGCGGCCGTCGGCGGTGATCTCCACCCCCTCGACGTCGTGCGCCGGCGCCTCGACGATCGAGAGCCGGCGCGCCGCCACGTCGTAGAAGGCGAGCGCCGAGAAGTCGCGGTCCTGGTCGGTGGCGAGATAGAAGCCGCGGCCGTCCGGCGTCCAGGCGAAGCCCGAGTAGGCGGCGGACACCTCGGGCGCGAAGAGCGTGTCGAGCTTCCCGGTGGCGAGATCGAGCAGGTGGACGTCGTTGCCGTCCTCGCCGCGCGTCTCGGAGAGGAGCAGCGCGCCGCCGTCCGGCCGCCAGGAGGCGACGAAGAAGCCCCACTCGCCGGTGAAGACGCGCCGGTCCTCGCCGGTCTCGAGGTCGAGCACGTGGATGTCGAAGTCGCGCTCGGTGCGGCCGGTGGTGGCGTAGGCGATGCGCCGCCCGTCCGGCGCGAAGCCGCCGAACTGCCGGAAGGCGTCCGACGGCGGCAGGAGCTCGCGCTCGCGGAGGCCGTCCGGCGCGATCAGGTAGAAGCCCTCGCGCTCGTTGCCGCCGCGGTCGGTGCCGTAGGCGATCCAGTCGCCGGTGGGCGAGAAGGCGTGGAAGGTGACCGGCTCGCCGAAGGTGAGCTGCCGCGGCCACCCGCCGCCGGCGTCGACGATCCACAGCTGCGCCTCGCCGGTGATGCCGGTCGAGAACGCCACCCGCCGCCCGTCCGGCGACAGCTCCGGCGACCCCGCCCGCCGCACGTTGAGGAAGCGCAGCACGTCCGGCCGCCCCGAGCCGGCCAGCTCGACCTCCGCCGGCACCGGCTTGGGGACGTCCGCCTCGTTCGGCGTCGGCGGCGCCCCGGCCGCCTGCGCCAGCGCGGCGCCGGGCAGCGCCGTCAGGAACGTCGTCGTCATCGCCATCCCCAGGACCTTCGAGAGCCTCGCCACGCGTCGCATCGTCATCGCTCCTCCCGCCGCGTCTCAACCGGCAGGGGCGGGGCTTCGCTTCCCGGCTTCAGTCCACCTTCCCCGCCCGCCGCAGCCGCTCCAGGTGGGCGAGGACCTGGCGCTCGGCGAGCGGCCAGGCCTCGCGGGGGGCGTCGTCGTAGACGCGGGGGAGCATGGCGGCGGGGTCGCGGAGGCCGTCGCGCCAGGCGGCGAGCACGCGCTCCTCGCGCCACAGCCGGTGGTCGCGGAGCTCGCGGAGCTTGCCGGCGGCGTCGCGCAGGGTGGGGCCGTGGGCGGGGAAGAGGGTCTTCGGGGCGAGCGCGATCAGCCGGTCGAGCGAGGCGAGGTAGGCGTCCATGTCGCCCTGCGGCGGGTCGATGACGATGGTGCCGATCCCCGCCGCCATGTCCCCGGCCACGAGCGATCCCCAGGTCTCGTCGAGGAAGCAGAGGTGCCCAGGCGCGTGGCCGGGGGTGTGGACGACGCGGACGGGGAACGGCGGCTCGCCGGCGAGGACGACCCGCTCGCCGTCCGTCAGCTCGCCGTCGATCGCGACGCCGCGGCCGGCGAGGAGCTCGGCGGTGGCGCGGTGGGCGCGCACCGGCACGCTCAGGCGTTCGCGCAGTTGGGCGACGCCGCCGACGTGGTCGGGGTGGTGGTGGGTCAGCCAGATCGCCGTCACCCGTCCCTCGCCGCGCTTCTCGAGCGCCCGCGCCGCCGCCTCGAGCCGCCCGATCTCCGCCGGGTCGTCCGAGCCGGGATCGACCAGCACGCGCTCGCCGGTGCCGAGCAGGTAGGCGTTGGTGCGGTCGGCCGGCGGCAGGGTGCGGGTGGCGACCGGCAGCAGGATCACCCCGGGGCGGAACTCGATCCGCCGATAGGGGCCGAGGTCCGCCTCCACCGGGTGGCGCAGCCGCCCCAGGCCCGCCTCCGGTCCGTCCTCGGCGAGCACGCGGAGGAGGTGGAGGATCGGGGGCGCCGCGATCGCCTCGCCGCGTCGCCAGCGGTCGAGCGCCTCGGCCGGCCGCACCCACTCGCCGGCGGCGCACTCCCGGCGGTCGAAGGAGGGCTGGAGCGCCGCCCGCCGCGGCCAGGGGCAGAGGAAGAAGCGGTTGTCGAAGCGCATCGGCGCGAACGGCGGGGTCAGCCAGCGGCCGGCGAACACCAGGTGCGAGGCGTCCGGCGTCAGCCCCAGCTCGGCGACCACGTCGGAGAAGCGCGCCTCGCGCTCGGTCAGCCGGCGCCGCGCCGTCTCCAGCGCCGCCGCCGACGCCACCGGCCCCGGCGCGCGGTCGGGGAGGAGCTCGTCGACCAGGAGCACTCCGGTCTCCTCGAACAGCTCGCGGATGGTGCAGGCGAGGAGGCCGGGGACGAGGTCGGGCTCGAGCGCGGTGCCCGGCGGCAGCCCCTCGCCGAGCGACTCCGGGAAGCCGTCGGCCGACGACAGCCGGTCGTCGAGCCCCTCCGGCATCCCCTGCACCGGCACCGCGAGATCGGCGCTCGACACGCCGCCGCCGGGGAAGGCGTGCCAGCCGCCCATGAACGCCTGCTCCTCGGCGCGCTGCACCCAGTAGACCTCGACGCCGTCGTCGTCGCCCGCCGGCCGCCACAGCACCACCGAGGCCGAGGCCCGCGGCGCCCGCGGCGCCGGCCGCGCCCCCTCCCCCGCCGCCGCCATCACCCGTTCGTAGAGGCTCGTCTCGCTCATCTCCGGTCCGGCGGGGACGATAGCAGGCGGGGAGGTCGGATCGCCGCTACGCCGGTGCCCGCGCCGGCGCCTGGGCGGCGACCTCCTTCGCCAGCTCGACCAGCGTCAGCGGCGAGGAGCCCTCGGCGTTGTTGTTGGCGATCACGTAGGCCGGGCGCCCGCGGGCGGTGACGGCGAGCGCCAGGCGGGCGAGCGCGCGGCGGGTCGCCGGGTCGGGGTCGAGCAGCTTGTCGTAGGGCTCGTAGCGCCGCTGGGCGGTCTCGTAGGCCTGCGACGGGTGGAGCATCCAGCGGCAGAGGAAGGCGGGGGCGGCGAGCGCGCCGGTGAGCCGCGCCTGCACCCCCACGTCCGGCATCCGCGGGTGGCGGTTGACGCAGTGGACGGCGCCGGCGGCGGCGAGCGCGGCGGCGTAGCGCGGGCCGAGCACCTCGCGGTTGCGCAGCTCGACGGCGTAGAAGGGGCCGGAGCCGTCGCCCGTTCCCAGCTTCGGCAGGGCGGCGAGGAAGGCGGCCAGCTCGTCGACGAAGCGCTCGACGACGCCGAGGTCCTGCGGCGCGAGCTGGAACACCAGCGCGCCCGCCTTGCCGCCCAGCCCGACGGCGAACGGACCGACCACCGACTCGACGGCGTAGACCGGATCGAGGAACAGCGGGTTCTCCCGCCCGCGGCGCTCGCCGTAGCGCGGGTGCTCCGGCCAGCGGGCGACGGTCAGCGCCTCGTGCGCCTTGACCACGAAGCGGAAGCCGTCCGGCACCTGCGCGGCGTAGGCGGCGTAGTCCTCGACGGTCAGCGGCTCGTAGTAGGTGCGGTCGATGCCGGCGGCGCCGAGCAGCGGGTGGCGGGCGTAGGCGGGAAGCCCGTGTCGGGCGAGCCGCGACGGCGTCTCCGGCCGCGCCCACACCAGCCCCGCCCAGCCGGGGAAGGACCACGTCGAGGTGCCGAGGTGGAGGCCGCGCGGCAGCCGGG
>DATABP010000472.1:0-1921 GCA_036259515.1 Thermoanaerobaculia bacterium
GCCTGCCGCGCCCGCGCCTCCTCCGGCGCGGCCGGGTCGAGGAGCCAGCGCGCCAGGGTGGCCCGGCCCACCGGCGTCCGCGCCGTGCCGAGCAGGCGGGCGAGCGAACGGGGGCCGAAGAGGTCGAGGTCGCGGGCGAACGCCGGCAGGGCGGGCGGCTGCGCCGGGGCGCCCTCCTCCGCCGCTCCGGGCGGCCGCGGCCCGGGCGGCAGAGCGGACCAGCGGCGCGCGATCCGCGCCAGCCCCTCCTCGTTGATCGCCGCCAGCTCGCTCCACCGCCGCTGGCGCCGGATCACCCGGTCGTGGGCCAGCGCCAGCGCGGCGAAGGCGACGGCGAACGCCGCCGCTCCGATCCACACCCAGGCCGGCGGCGCGGCGGCGGCGAGGAGGCCCTGGAAGAGGAACGCCACCACCCCGGCGGCCGCCGCCAGCCGCGCCCACGACAGGCCGTTCGACCGCCGTGCCAGACGCGCCGCCTCGCCGGCGAACCGCTCGCGGCGCTCGCGGTAGCTCTGCTCGGGGGCGGTCACGGGGGGATCGTAGCCCGCCGGGCGCACGGCTACTGGAGGTAGCCCAGCGAGCGCAGCTTGGTGATGTGGTTCCACTCCAGGTAGGAGGACTCGAGCACGTCGCCGGCGCCGGCCAGGAGGCGCCGCCGCAGCTCCTCGCGCGCCAGGAGCTCGCGCTCGCCGTAAGCGCGGAGCGCGGCGACCACCTCCGGCCGCGCGGCGGCGAGGTCGCGGGTCTCCCCCGGGTCGCTGGCCAGGTCGTAGAGCTCGACCGCCAGCCCCGCCGCCGCCTCCTCCGCCGCCGGCACCACCAGCTTCCAGTCGCCGCGGCGCACCGACCAGCGGGCCGCGCCGTAGAGCAGGAAGTCGGAGACCAGCGTCCGCCGCGCCGGCGGCTCGCCGGCGAGGAGCGGCGCCAGGTCGACGCCCTGGCTGGCCGGCGGCGTCACCCCGGCGAGCGCCAGGAGGGTCGGGAAGAGGTCGACCGTCTCCACCGCGTGCTCGACCACCCGCGGCGACACCCCCGGCGCGCGCAGCAGCCCGGGCACCCGCACCAGCTCCTGGAAGTGGGTGTGCCCGTGGTCGGACTGCACGTAGCCGTGCGCCGCCTGCTGGTCGAGCCGTTCCCAGAACGCCTCGCCGTGGTCGCTGACGACGAGGACGACGCTGTCGCCGGCCAGCTCGAGGCGGTCGAGGGCCGCGAGGAGGCGGCCCACCTGGCGGTCGCTCCACGCCACCTCGGCGTGGTAGAGGCCCTCGACCCAGGGCCGGTCGGCGGGCGGCGGCGGCGCGCCGCCGAGGGTGGGCACGTCGCTCCGCTCCGCCTCGCAGCCCAGGCCGCCCGCGTACCCCGGCGCCAGCCGGCCCGCCACCTCGCGGCACGGCGGCTCGGGGGGCGCGTAGGGATGGTGCGGCCCGAACAGGTGGACGAAGAGGAAGAAGCGGCGGTCCGCCACCCGCTCCAGCCGCTCGATCGCGGCGTCGACGATCACGTCGTCGTCGGCCTCCACCCAGGCGTACTCGTCGAAGCCGCGGGCCAGCCCGAACGCCGGGTTCATGTAGATGTTGTTGTAGACGCCGACGGTGGTGAGCCCCGCCTCGGCGAGCGCCTCGGCGAGCGTCGCCGGCGCGTCGCCCAGCCCGGTGGGCGCGAACTTGCCGATCCGCCGCCCGGCGCCGTGGACCTGCGGGTGGACGCCGGTGAGGATCGAGGCGATCGACGGCAGCGTCCACGGAGCGGCGGCGGAGAGGTCGGCGAAGCGCACCGCCGAGCCCGCCAGCCGGTCGAGGTGGGGGGTGACGCCGGTGGTGCCGCCGTAGCTGCCGAGGACGTCGGCGCGCAGGGTGTCGACGACCACCACCACCACGTTCGGCCCGGCGGCGGCGCGGGCGGCGGGCGGCACCAGCGTCGG
>DATABP010000473.1:0-2470 GCA_036259515.1 Thermoanaerobaculia bacterium
CGTGAAGCCGCCGCCCCCGTTCCCGCGTTACCCCACCGGCCATGCCCCTCGCCGAAGCCGCCGCCTCCGCCTCCGCCTCCACCGCCCCCGACCACGCCGCCCTCCGCCGCGAGGTCGAGCGCCGGCGCACCTTCGCGATCATCTCCCACCCGGACGCCGGGAAGACCACGCTCACCGAGAAGCTCCTCCTCTACTCCGGGGCGATCGAGCTGGCCGGTGCGGTCAAGCGGAAGGCGGAGCAGCGGCACGCGTCGTCGGACTGGATGGAGATGGAGCAGGCGCGGGGGATCTCGGTGACCTCGTCGGTGCTCCAGTTCGAGCACGCCGGGCGCTGCTTCAACCTGCTCGACACCCCCGGGCACCAGGACTTCTCGGAGGACACCTACCGGGTGCTCACCGCGGTCGACAGCGCGGTGATGGTGCTCGACGCGGCGAAGGGCGTCGAGCCGCAGACGGTGAAGCTGTTCGAGGTGTGCCGGCAGCGCGGGTTGCCGGTTTTGACCTTCGTCAACAAGCTCGACCTCCCCGGGCGCGAGCCGCTCGAGCTCCTCGACGAGATCGAGCGGGTGCTCGGGATGCCGGCGGCGGCGGTCGACTGGCCGCTCGGCATGGGGCGCGACTTCCAGGGCGTCTACGACCTCGCCGCCTCGCGCGTGCTGCGCTTCGAGCGGGTGGCGCGCGGCGAGCGGGCGGCGCCGATCGCGGTGACCGGGCTCGACGACCCGCTGCTCCGCGAGCTCCTCGGCGAGCGGCAGCTCGAGACGCTGGCCGAGGAGGTGGAGCTGCTGCGCCACGCGGCGCCCGCCTTCGACGTCGCCGAGTACCGCGCCGGCCGCCAGACGCCGGTCTTCTTCGGCAGCGCGCTCAACAACTTCGGCGTCGCGCCGTTCCTCGCCGCGCTGGCCGAGCTGGCGCCGCCGCCCCAGCCGCGCACGGGCGACGACGGCCGCGCCTTCGACCCCGCCGACCCCGCCTTCTCCGGCTTCGTGTTCAAGATCCAGGCGAACATGGACCGCCAGCACCGCGACTCGATGGCCTTCCTGCGCGTCGTCTCCGGGCGCTTCGAGGCGGGGATGGCGGTCGACCACCCGCGGCTCGGCAGGAAGCTCCGCCTGCCGCGCGCCCACCGCATCTTCGCCCGCGAGCGCGAGTCGACCGAGGAGGCCTTCGCCGGCGACGTCGTCGGGCTGGTCAACCCGGGGCTGTTCGCGATCGGCGACACGGTGTCGGCCGGCGTCGAGGTGCGCTTCCCGCCGCTCCCCCGCTTCGCGCCCGAGCACTTCGCGCGCCTGCGGCCGACCTCGACCGACAAGGCGAAGGCGTTCGCCAAGGGCCTGGCGCAGCTCGAGGAGGAGGGCGCCATCCAGGTGCTCCACGAGGTCGACGCGCCGTCGCGGCAGCCGGTGCTGGCGGCGGTCGGCGAGCTGCAGTTCGACGTCATCCGCTCGCGGCTGGAGATGGAGTACCGGGTGGAGACGGCGCTCGACCGCCTCGCCTACCGCGCCGCCCGCTGGCTGGCGGGCCCGCCGGAGCTCCTCGCGGCGGTCGACTGGCCGATGCGCGGCGTGCTCAAGGCGCGCGACCGCGAGGGCCGGCTGGTGGCGCTCTTCGAGGGACCGTGGGTCGAGGACCTGATGCGCGAGCGCAACCCGGGGCTGGAGCTGGCGACGACGGGGTGAGGCGCCCCCGCCATACGCGCAGCGCTTCCCGAACGGACCGGTCCGCCGTGAGCGCGTCACTCCATGAGCAGGAAGACGTCGACCGCCTGGGTAGTCCCGCGGCTTAGCCGGACGAGGGTCATGTAGCGGAGCTCGTTGCCGTGCGGGTCGCGCCGGCGAGACTCGATCGGCTCGGTCCGGATGGACCGCACAAAGGCGTCGCCCAGCGGGATGAGCTCTCCCGGCTGGGATTGACCGTCATGGCTCGCGTCCACCCAAAGTCGCAGGTACGGAAAGACGCGGTCCGCCGGGGTGATGCTGCCGTCGCGGTCCTCGTCGAAGACCGCCAACGCGAGGAAACCGTGGGGCTCAGTGCTCGGTGGCTGCTCGGTAGAGTTCCCGAAGAGCTCGGCGCCGTCGTCGATCCAGCCGTTCGCGTTGCGATCGAGCGCGAGGAAGGCATCGACCGATCCGATGGCGGTCCACGAGATCCGCTCGAGAGCGCCGTCGGCGTCGAGATCGAACAGCACGCCGTCGTCGAGCGAGGTGAAGCGGAAGCCCGTGCGATCGAGATCCACCACGATCGGCGTGCCGGGTGTCGAGGGCTCTTCGGTGGTCCCGTTCCCATTTCCCCCATCCCCGTCATCGCAGCCGGCGATCGCGGCGAAGACTCCGCGCCGCCCACTGGAGGACGTTCCCGACTGGCTGCAGTCTCCAGCCTGTCCCGAAGCGAGGAAGAACGAGTCGGAGCAGTTCACCTCTGCAACGAGGTCCCAGAGCCCTCCATCGCCCTCTAAATGAGAAACATAGTG
>DATABP010000474.1:0-3953 GCA_036259515.1 Thermoanaerobaculia bacterium
CCAGGACCCGCAGCGGGTGATCGCGCTCCGCCGCCGGCTGGCGGCCGAGGGCTACGCGGTGGCGGCGGCCGGCGAGCAAGGCGAAGACCGCGCCGAACGGAATGGCCGGACGGCCGCCGAGCCCGCCGCCGACGCCCGCCCGCGCCAGCCCGGCGCCGCCGCCGACCCGCTCTCCCCCGTCTACGACGAGGCGCTCGCCGCCGCCGTGCGCGAGTACCAGCGCCGCCGCGGCCTCGAGCCGGACGGGGTGGTCGGCGGCAAGACGCTCGACGAGCTCAACGTCTCCGCCGTGGGACGGGTGCGGCAGATCGAGGCCAACCTCGAGCGCTGGCGCTGGATGCCGGCCGACCTCGGCGACCGCTACGTGCTGGTCAACGTCCCCCGCTTCGAGCTCCACGCCGTCGAGGGAGGCCGCGAGGTGATGCGCATGCGGGTGGTGGTCGGCGAGGAGCTCAACGCCACGCCGATGTTCTCCGACCGCATGCAGTACGTGGTCTTCAACCCGTACTGGAACATCCCGTCGTCGATCGTGCGCGAAGAGGTGCTGCCGGCGGTGCAGCGCAACCGCGGCTACCTGGCGGCGAACGACATGGAGGTGGTGCGCGGCTGGGACGGCGGCCAGGTGCTCGGCTCGTGGGTGGGGCCGGGGGTGGTGGCGCAGGCGGCGGACGGCGGCTCCGGGCTGCGGGTCCGCCAGCGCCCGGGGCGCCAGAACCCGCTCGGGCAGATCAAGTTCCTGTTCCCCAACGAGCACGCGATCTACCTCCACGACACCTCGGCGGGGCACCTCTTCGACGAGACGGTGCGCCTCTTCTCGCACGGCTGCATCCGGGTCGAGAAGCCGGTCGAGCTCGCCGCCTGGGCGCTTGGCTGGCCGGCGGAGCGCGTGCGCGCCGCCGCCGCCCCCGGCGATCCCGACGACTGGGAGTCGCTGCCGCGGGAGATCCCGGTCCACATCCTCTACTACACGGTGGCGGTGGACGACGACGGCAGCGTGCTCTTCTTCGACGACTTCTACGGCATCGACGCGCAGGTCCTCGCCGCGGTCGACGGGCACCCGGCCCCCGACCTTCCCCTCCTCGGCGCGGCCGCGGGCGGCTGATCAGCCGGCGGGCCGGGCGCCCCCCGCCGGCTGGCCGAACACCTCGCGGGCGAGCGCCGCGGCCGCCTGCTCCAGGCTCCGCAGAGCCTGACCGACCAGCGCCGGGCGGCGCTGCACCAGGGCCACGTGGTAGCCGTCGGGGAGCGGCATGGTGTAGACGTGGAGGCCGCCGCGCTCGAGGTGGATCAGCCGCGGCTCGCCGAGGCCGGCGTCGTCCGCCACCCGCTCGACGCCGCGCAGGTAGATCCCGAGGTAGGCGCCGAGCACCCGCATCTCCTCGGGGTCGCGCTCGGCGCAGGCGAGGTGGATGGTCTCCCCGGTGTCGTCGAGGAACAGCACGCCGGCCGCGCGGTCGTTGGCGGCCAAGAGGTTGGCGAGGATGTAGCGGTAGGGCACGCGGAGCCTCAGCCGCCCCTGGCCTCGGCACGTTCGGTGCTCGGCGGCCGGCGGGCCGGCTCGGCGGACACCGCACGCGGGCGCAGCGGCGCCACCCGCACCTCGCCGCGCTCGTAGGCGCGCAGGAAGGCGGTCACCACCTTGGCGTCGAAGCGCGAGCCGACCAGCCGGCGGATCGTCCCCACCGCCTCGTCGAGATCGAAGGCGCGCTGGTAGGGACGGTCGGTGGTCACCGCGTCGAAGGTGTCGGCGACGGCGACGATGCGGGCGTAGAGCGGGATCTGCTCCGCCTTGAGGCCGTCCGGATAGCCGCGGCCGTTCCAGTTCTCGTGGTGCCAGCGCACCGCCGGGATCATCGCGCGGAGCTGCTCGATCGGCGACAGGATCTCGGCGCCGATCAGCGTGTGCGCCTTCATCTGCTCGAACTCCTCCGCCGAGAGCACGCCGCCCTTCTTGAGGATGCGGTCGTCGACGCCGATCTTGCCGACGTCGTGGAGGAGCGCCGCGATCCACACCCGGTGCTGCTGGTCGTCGGGGAGGTTCAGGTGCCGGGCGATGGTGCGGGCGAGCGCCGCCACCCGCTCGGAGTGGCCGCGGGTGTAGGGGTCCTTGGCGTCGATCGCGGCGGCGAACGAGCGCAGCGAGCCGATGAACAGCTCGCGGTTGGCGGCGGCGGCGCGCTGCAGCTCCTCGACGTAGCGGCCGACGTGCTCGCCCATCAGGTTGAAGTCGTCGGCCAGCGCGGCGAGCTCGGCGGTGGGCCCGGAGACCTCCACCCGGCGGCCGAAGTTGCCGGCGGCGATCTCGTGGCTGCTCGCCGCCAGCCGCTGCACCGGCTCGGACACCCGGCGGGCGGCGAGCGCGGCGAAGAACGAGGCGAGGAGCACCAGCACCAGGGTCGACCACAGCGCGTTCGACACCACCTGGTCGACCGCCTGGAAGGCCGACGACAGCGGCTTCTGCGCCACCAGCCCCCAGCCGGTCTCCTCGATCGGGGAGATCTGCACCAGCATCTCGCGCACCTCGCCGCCGATCTCGACCGGGTACTGTCCGAGGCCGGCGAGCGGCCGGGTGACGAAGTCGTGGAGCGGCGGCGAGGCGACCAGCGCCGCCTCGAGCGACGGCGGGATGCCGCTCCGCCACAGCACCCGCCCGGCCGCGTCGACCAGCGCCGCGCCCACCGCGCCGTCGTCGCCCTCGTCGGCGCCGCGGCCGGCGGCGAGCGGGCCCAGCGCCTTGATCTCGACCAGCGCCTCGACCACCAGCTCGGTGCCGCCGGTGCGCAGCGGCACCTCGCCGGCGGCGCCGATGCGGCGCGCCACCGGCACCGCCAGCGCCAGCGTCACCGCCCCCGCCGGCTCGCCGGCCGGCGGCACGATCTGGTACACGGGCCGGCCGCTGGCGAGAGCCTGGCGGTAGGCCTCGACCAGCGCGACGCGCCCCGGCTCGGAAACCCACCCGACGTTGGCGCTCAACCCCTCGCCGCGGTCGTCGAGCACGCGCAGGTGGAGCACGCCCTGCGGCGGGCCGAGATCGGCGGAGTTCAGATAACCGCCGACCCACGGCTCGCGGAGCCGCGCCCGCACGTCGCTCTCGCCGACGCCGGCGAGGAGCCCCTGCCCGAGCTGGGCGAGCAGCTTGCGCATCGAGGCCAGCTCGCCGCTCACCTGCTGGGCGAGCGCGCCGGCCTCGGTGACCAGCACCAGCCGCTCCTGCGCCTCGAGCACGTCCTTGTTCTGGCGCACCAGGAGGAAGCTGGCGACGGCGAGCGGGATGATGCCGGAGACGAGGAGCGCCGCGAACAGGAGGTGGCGGAGCTTGGGCCGCCAGGGGCGCTCGTCCGGCCGCGGCACGGCCGGCGCCGGCGGATGCGGCGCGGCCTCTCGGTCGGCGGCGGGCGGCGGCGTCATGTGCGGGCGGAGTATAGCGGCCGGCGGCCCCCAGGCCGGACGGCGGCGCGCGGGGCGAAGGGGTCGGCGAGGAAGGCGGCGAGCTCGCCGGCGACCTCGGCGGGGTCGATTCCGCCGACCGGGCGCCAGCCCGCCCGCCGCGGCCCCGTCGCCTCCGGCAGCACCCAGACGAGCCCACTCTCGCGCGCCTTCTTGTCGCGGCCGGCCAGCTCGAGGAGGGCGGCGGGGTCGAGGTCACCCGCCGGAAGCGGCGGCAGGCCGAGGCGGGCGAGGAGCGCGCGGGCGCGGGCGAAGAGCTCCGGGCCGGCGGCGTCGAGCCCCCGCGCCTCGGCGAGCCGGAGGGCGAAGAGGAGGCCGTAGGCGACCGCCTCGCCGTGCCGCAGCCCGCGGTAGCCCGCCGCCGCCTCCAGCGCGTGCCCCAGCGTGTGGCCGAGGTTGAGCACGCGGCGCTCGTCGCGCTCGTCGGGATCGCGCTCGACGACGCCGATCTTCGCCGCCGCCGCCGCCGCGACGACCGGCGCGAGCGCCGCCGGGTCGGCGGCGGG
>DATABP010000475.1:0-5437 GCA_036259515.1 Thermoanaerobaculia bacterium
CGGCCGATGACCGCCACCGAAGAGACCGCCGCCCCGGCCGGCGGCTACGGCATCCCGCCCGAGGGCCCCCGGCTGCCGGCGGCGACGGCGGTCGGCTCCGTCCACCTGCAGGTCGCCGACCTCGACCGCACGCTCGGCTGGTACGGCGAGGTGCTCGGCTTCGCCGCCCACCGCGAGGGCCCGGCGGCCGCGCTCGGCGTCCCCGGCGGCGGACGGCCGCTGGTCCATCTCCGCGCCCGCCCCGGCGCCCGCCCGGCGCCGCGGAGCGGCCGCTTCGGCCTCTACCATTTCGCCATCCTGCTCCCCGATCGCGCCGATCTCGGCCGCTTCGTGCGCCACCTCGGGCGGCTCGGCCACGACGCCGGGATGGCCGACCACGCGGTCAGCGAGGCGATCTACCTGCGCGACCCGGACGGCCTCGGCATCGAGGTCTACGTCGACCGCCCGCGCGACGCCTGGCGCACCCGCGGCCGCGAGCTGGTGATGACCACCGAGCCGCTCGACGCGGACGACCTCGTCGCCGCCGGTGGCGAGGCGCCGTGGAGCGGCCTCCCCGCCGGCACGGCGATCGGGCACGTCCACCTCCACGTCGGCGACCTCGCCCGCGCCGACGCCTTCTACCGCTCCGCGCTCGGCCTCGACAAGACGGTGTGGAGCTACCCCGGGGCGCTCTTCTTCTCCGCCGGCGGCTACCACCACCACCTCGGCACCAACACCTGGTCGCCGGGGCCGGCGCCGGCCGAGGACGAGGCGCGGCTCCTCTCCTGGGAGCTGACGGTCCCCGAGGGTGGCGCCGACCGCGCCGCCGACCGCCTGCGCGCCGCCGGCCACGCCGTCGAGCCGCTCCCCGGCGGCGGCTGGCGCGCCGGCGACCCCTGGGGCACGCCGCTCCACCTCGTGCCGCCCGCGCCGCCGCGGGAGTAGGATCGCCTCCCGATCCCGACGCCGCGCCGAAGGAGGCCATCGATGAGCCCGCCGTGCCCGCACTACGACCCCGCGCGCGAGGCGACGCCGCGCACCCCCGACGGCTGCGAGGAGTGCCTCGCGATCGGCAGCCGCTGGGTCCACCTGCGGCTGTGCCTGACCTGCGGCCACGTCGGTTGCTGCGACAGCTCGCCGAACCGCCACGCCACCGCCCACCACCACGCCACCGAGCACCCGGTGATCCGCAGCTTCGAGCCGGGCGAGGACTGGGCGTGGTGCTACGTCGACCAGCGCTTCTTCCGCACCGGGTCGCGGGCCGAAACATGAGCGGCGATCTCTGGCCGGCCCTCCCGCTCGACGCCTGGCGCGACACCTACGCGGCCCTCCACCTGCGCACCCAGATGCTCGGCAAGACGCGCCTGGCGCTGTCGCCGATGGAGAACCACTGGTGGCAGACCGCGCTCTACGTCACCGCCCGCGGCCTGACCACCTCGCCGATGCCCGCCGGCGGGCGCACGCTGGAGGTCGAGCTCGACTTCCACGACCACCTCCTCGTCGCCCGCGCCAGCGACGGCGCGCTGCGCACCCTGCCGCTCCGCGCCGAGCCGATCGCCGACGTCTGGGCCGCCTACCGCGGGCTCCTCGACGACCTCGGCGTGACGGCGACGATCTGGCCGGTGCCGGTCGAGATGGCGATCACCACCCCGTTCCCCGAGGACCGCGAGCACGCCGCCTACGACCCCGACGCCGCCCGCCGCGCCTGGCAGGCGCTGGTCCAGATCGGCCGCGTGCTCGGCGAGTTCCGCGGGCGCTTCCTCGGCAAGTCGAGCCCGGTCCACTTCTGGTGGGGCGCCTTCGACATCGCCTGCACGCGCTTCTCCGGCGCGCGGGCGCCGCGCCACCCCGGCGGCATCCCGCACCTCGCCGACCGCGTCACTCGCGAGGCGTACTCGCACGCCTGCATCAGCGCCGGCTGGTGGCCGGGGACGCCGGGCGGTCTCGAGGAGCCGGCCTTCTACGCCTACGCCTACCCCGAGCCGCCGGGGTGCCCGGAGGCGCCGGTGCGCCCGGCGGCGGCGCGCTACGACACGACCCTCCGCGAGTGGGTCCTCCCCTACGACGCGGTGCGCACCGCCGCCGATCCCGACGCCGCGCTGCTCGACTTCCTCGACAGCACCTACGCCGCCGCCGCCGGCCTCGCCGGCTGGGACCGCGCGGCGCTCGAGCGCGGCGACGGGCCGATCGGGGTGTAACCGCTGTAACCGCTCCCGGGGGGCGGGTACCATCGGGGCGAGGAGGGTCCACCCGTGTCTTCGCACGATTCGACTTCGCACGACTCCGCACCGCCCGCCGGCCCCGACCTGTCCGCCGGCGTTCCGCTCGCCGATCTCCCCGAGGGCCGGCCGGTCCTCGGCCACGTCGGCGAGGAGCCGGTCGTCCTCGTCCGCCGCGGCGACGACGTCTTCGCCACCGACGCCCACTGCACCCACTACGGCGGCCCGCTCGCCGAGGGGCTGGTGGTCGGCGACACCCTGCGCTGCCCGTGGCACCACGCCTGCTTCTCGCTCGCCACCGGCGAGGCGGTGGGCGCCCCGGCGCTCTCCCCGATCGCCTGCTACCTGGTGATCCGCGAGGGCGACCGCGTGCGGGTGGGATCGAAGCGCTCCGAGCCGGCGCCGCGGCGGCCGGCCCGCTCGCCCGAGTCGATCGTGCTCCTGGGCTCCGGCGCGGCCGGCGCCGCCGCCGCCGAGCAGCTCCGCCGCGAGGGCTACGCCGGGCCGCTGGCGCTGGTCGGCGTCGAGCCGCCGGTCGACCGCCCCAACCTGTCGAAGGACTACCTCGCCGGCAACGCGCCCGAGGAGTGGCTGACGCTGCGCGACGAGGGCTTCTACCGCTCGCTCGACGTCGACCTGGTGACCGGTGACGCGGCGCGTGCGCTCGACCTCGACGGGCGCGCGGTCGAGCTCGAGAGCGGCCGGCGCCTGCCGTTCGCGGCGCTCCTCTACGCCACCGGCGCCGAGCCGGTGCGGCTGCCGCTCCCCGGCGCCGACGGGCCGCACGTCCACACCCTCCGCACGGTTGCCGACAGCCGGGCGATCGTCGCCCGCGCCGAGGCGGGGCGGCGGGCGGTGGTGATCGGCGCCAGCTTCATCGGGCTCGAGGTGGCGGCGTCGCTCCGCGCCCGCGAGGTCGAGGTCGAGGTGGTGGCGCCGGAGACGGTGCCGCTCGGCCGCGTGCTCGGCGAGGAGGTCGGCCGCTTCGTGCTCGGCCTCCACGAGGAGCACGGGGTGCGCTTCCACCTCGGCAGGAAGCCGGCGTCGATCGGCGCCGACGCGGTGACCCTCGACGACGGCACCACCCTCCCCTGCGACTTCGTCGTCGTCGGCGTCGGCGTGCGGCCGCGGCTCGGGCTCGCCGAGGCGGCCGGGCTGCCGGTCGACGGCGGGCTCGTCGTCGACCGGGAGCTCCGGGCGGCGCCGGGGGTGTGGGCGGCCGGCGACGTCGCCCGCTACCCCGACCCGCGGAGCGGCCGGCCGGTGCGCGTCGAGCACTGGGTGCACGCCGAGCGCATGGGCCAGGCGGCGGCGCGCAACATGCTCGGCGCCGGCGAGACCTACCGCGACGTGCCGTTCTTCTGGAGCGCCCACTACGACGCGACGATCAGCTACGTCGGCCACGCCGAGCGGCCGGACGCGATCGAGGTCCACGGCAGCCTCGCCGGCCGCGACGCGCTGGTCGCCTACCGCGAGGGCGGGCGGATCGCCGCCGTGGCGACCGTCGGCCGCGACCGCGCGAGCCTCGCCGCCGAGGCGGCGATGGAGGCCGGCGACGACGCGGCGCTCGAGGCGGTGGTGGGCGGCGGGGCGGCCTGAGAGCGATCGTCGCCGCCGATGCCCGAGCCCCGCCCCTGGAAGGTCCTCCGCGAGCGCCCGGTCGCCGACTGCCGGGTGTTCGCGGTCACCGCGCTCGACGCCCGGCGCGAGGGCGTCGACGGCGAGCACACCTTCTACCGGGTGGACAGCGTCGACTGGGTGCAGGTGGTGGCGCTGACCGCGGCCGACGAGGTGGTGCTGGTGCGCCAGTGGCGGCACGGCGCCGGCGCGCCGGTGCTGGAGGTGCCGAGCGGCATGGTCGACCCCGGCGAGGACCCCGCCGACGCCGCCCGCCGCGAGCTCGCCGAGGAGACCGGCTACCGCGCCGCCCGCTGGCGCTCGCTCGGCAGCGTCAACCCGAACCCGGCGCTCTTCCGCAACCGCCTGCACACCTTCGTCGCCGAGGGCTGCGCGCCGGCGGGCGGGCAGGAGACCGACCCGCACGAGGAGATCGCCGTCGAGCTCGTCCCCCGCGCCGCGATCCCCGACCTCCTGCGCGGCGGGCGGATCGACCACGCGCTCGCCCGTGCGTCCCTGTACCGCTGGCTGCTCGGCTGAGCGGGACGATCCACCCGGCTACGGCGCGGGCGGCGGCGCGGGCGGCGGAGGCGGCGCGGGCGGCGGCGGAGGCGGCGGCTCCGGCTCCCCCACCCCGAGGTCCTCGCCCGAGAACTGGATCTCGAACCCGAAGCCGAAGTGCCACGAGGTCTCGCGCGGCTCCATCGGCACGTCGCGCGGCCAGCTCACGCCGCCGATCAGCTCGCCGAAGAACCACTCGCGGAGCATCCGCCGCCGGTAGGTCAGCCGGGCGCCGTACTCGTGGAGCGGCACCTCGTCGTCGGTCTCGCCCTCGGCGCCGAGCGACAGCGCCACCGCCTGGTCCGGGCCGAAGCCGCGGTAGAGGGTGACGCCGCTGTACCACTCGAGCCCCTCCGACTCCTCGTCGAGCGTGCCGCGGTTGCCCCAGCGGATCAGGAAGCGGTCGCCGATCGGCCGCTCGAAGTCGAGGTTGGTGGTGCCGCCGAAGCCGCGCACGTTGGTCCAGTAGAGCGACTCCTGGAAGCGCAGCAGGTTGCGGTCGCCGATCAGCCAGTACTGCCGGTAGCGGCCGCGGACGAAGGGCTCGAGCGGCGTGCGCACCTCGACGCCGACGTCGAAGTCGGTCTGCCGCCGGTCGCCGGAGACCGGGCGGTAGCCGAGACCGAGGATCCACTCCTCGCGCCCCTCCTGGCGGAAGAAGTCGGGCAGGAAGTCGAACCCCTCGTCGACGCCGCTGACGAACTCCTCCTCGTCCTCGCGGCCGAGGAAGGCGTTGACGCGGCGGTCGAGGTTGGGCAGCTCGTAGCGCGCCCGGAAGCGGCCGTCGACCTCCAGCTCGTCGTGCTCGTCGTAGACCAGCCGAAGCTGCGCCCGCCCGTGCGTCTTCCGCGCCTCCTCGTCGTAGCGCCGGCTGCCGAAGAAGCCGTCGAACCAGCGCGCCGACTGGCAGACGGTCTCGAACATCTCGCGGCGGAGCTGGTCGAGGCGGGGCTCGCCGGCAGGGGCGGTGACCTCGCAGATGTCGCCGGAGGAGGAGGCGGCGGCGGGGGCGGCGGCCGAGGGGTCCGGGGCGGGCCCGGCGGGGTCGAGCGCCGCCGCGG
>DATABP010000476.1:0-1525 GCA_036259515.1 Thermoanaerobaculia bacterium
CGCTCGCCGACGCCGAGGGCCTCGAGATCGCCGTCCTCACCGCCAGCCCGCTGGTGGTCTGCGACCTCGACCTCCTCGCCGCCCTCGACCCCGGCTGCTCGCTGACGGTCGAGCTGTCGCTCCCGGCCGTCGATCCGGAGCTGGCCCGCTCCCTGGCGCCCTCCGCCCCGCCGCCCGCCGACCTCCTCGCCGCCGCCGCGGAGCTCGCCGCCGAAGGCCTGGCCGTCCGCCTCCGCCTCCGGCCGCTGATGCCCGGGATCAACGCCGCCGAGGGCTCCCTCGCCGGCTTCCTCGCCGCCGCCGCCGGAGCGGGCGCCCTCGACGCCGCCGCGTCGCCGCTGGTGCTCCCCTTCGGCGCCCCCCGCCGCCGCTTCCTCGCCTGGCTCGCCGCCACCCGCCCCGACCTCGCCGACCCCTACCGCCGCCTCTACCGCCTCCGCACCCGTCTGCCCGCCGCCGAGCGCGAAGCCCTGACGCAGCCGTTCCGCCGCCTCCACCTGGCGCACGGTTTCCCCAGAGCGCGGCCCGGGCGGGGGTGAGCGGCCGCGGCCGTCGCCTCCTACTCCGGGACCGCCACCTTCCCCACCACCCGCGCCACCGCGTCCCGCGCCGCGTCGAGGTCGTTCGCCGCCCGCCGCACCACCACGCGGTGGGCGAGCACCGCCGGCGCCAGGCGCTGCACGTCGTCGGGCACCGCGAACGCGCGGCCCTCGGTGAGCGCCAGCGCCTGGGCGGCACGGTAGAGGTCCTGGACGGCGCGGGTCGAGACGCCGAGCAGGAAGTCGCCGCCCTGGCGGGTGGCGTCAGCGAGCGCCAGCATGTAGTCGGCGAGCTTCGGCGCCACCCGCACGTCGGTGACCTGCTCCTGGAGGTCGACGAGGTCGTCCTTCGAGAGCACCGGCGAGAGCTCGGCCAAGAGGTCCTCGACGCCGCCCGAGAGGAGCAGCTCGCGCTCCTCCTCGCGCGGCGGGTAGCCGATCGAGAGCGACATCAGGAAGCGGTCGAGCTGCGACTCGGGGAGCGGGAAGGTGCCCTGGTACTCGAGCGGGTTCTGGGTGGCGAGGACGACGAACGGCCGCGGCAGCGTGTAGCGCTTCCGCTCCACCGAGACCTTCCGCTCGCTCATCGCCTCGAGCAGCGCCGACTGCGTCTTCGGGGTGGCGCGGTTGATCTCGTCGGCGAGCACCACGTGGGCGAAGAGCGGCCCGGGGCGGAACTCGAACTCCTGGCTGCGCTGGTTGAAGATCGACACCCCGATGACGTCCGAGGGCAGGAGGTCGGCGGTGAACTGGATGCGCTGGAAGGCGAGCCCCAGCGAGCGCGCCAGCGCCTGCGCCAGCGTCGTCTTCCCCACCCCCGGCACGTCCTCGATCAGCACGTGGCCGCGGGCGAGGAGGCAGATCACCGCCTGGCGGATGACCTCGCCCTTGCCGCGGATGACGCGGGCGACGTTGGCCTCGAGGGCGGCGATGGCGGCGTGGGCGGAGGCCGACGGGGTGCCGGCCGGGCGCACCCCGGCGGCGCC
>DATABP010000477.1:0-1541 GCA_036259515.1 Thermoanaerobaculia bacterium
CGCGCGGCGGTGGACGCCGGCGAGGCGGACAAGGCGCGCGAGCTCCTGCCGCAGGCGATCCGGGTGATCGACAAGACCGCCCAGAAGGGCGTCATCCACGACAACACCGCCGCCCGCTACAAGTCCCGCCTCTCCCAGGCCGTCGACGGCCTGGCGAAGTAGCAGCGAAGCTCCTCGAAGCGAGAGCGAGTCACCGACCCCGCGGTGCCGGACGGCACCGGCGGGGTGCGGTGCGTTCGGGCGCAGTGCGCCGCGGTTCGCCCGTGCAGGCTCGACAGCGGAGCAAACCAGCCGATCTGCCGAAGCGAGCCGCCGTCCGGTTACCGATTCTCGAGCGTCTTCCCGGCTTGGCGCAGCTTGGTCGCGACGATCGCGTAGCGCTCGCGCAGGTCGGCAGCCTCCCGCGCCTTGCCCTGCTTCTCCAGAGCGGCCATCGTCATGCTCAGGGCATCGAGAATCGCTGGGGCGTAGGGCCCTGCAACCTCTTCGACGATCTCGTGTCCGCGTCGGGCGTGGGCCTCGGCGATGAGCTGGAGTTGGTGTCCGTAGCTCCTACGCCGAAGATCGCGGCCCGACGAATCACAGGGGTCCTCCTTGCACCTCAGGCGGATTGCACGTTGCTGGGCAAACCGAAGATGAGGTCATGACCGACTCGCTCATCGGATCCTTGAAAAACAGGCTGCTGCACTCGTCGAGAGTGTACATGGGCCTCCGGCCGGGCTCGATGGAGCGGTCGCCCCGAAGCGCCGCGTGTCCCGGCCGCCCCGCCCTCGCGGCCACCCCCCCCGGGCACAGCTCTTGCGGTGGGGGCGGCTTCCCCGGGTCGACACCGGGGCGAAGGGAGTGGGATGACACATCGGGTGACGCGAGTTGGAAGCCTGCTGGCCGCCGTCGCGCTGGCCGTCGCCGCCGGCTGCGGGGGCGGCGGCCGGCTGAGCGAGGAGGAGCGGGCCGAGCTCGACGCCGCGTTCGCCGAGGAGGTGGCAGCGGCGATCGAGCAGGCGGTCGGCGCGGTCGAGGCCGACGGCGACGAGTGGCAGGCGGTGGCGGCGTTCTACGAGGAGCGCGGCTACCGGCCGGCGTGGCTGGGGGCGACCGGGCCGACGGCGCGGGGGCGGGAGCTGGCGGTCGAGATGCTCGGCGCCGGCACGCACGGGCTCGACGTGACCGACTACGCCGGCGAGCGGCTGGCGCTGGCGGTGGCCGAGCTCACCCGGCCCGAGGCGCGCGAGGACGAGGAGGCGTACGCCGAGCGCGTGGCGCGGCTCGACCCGGCGCTGTCGGCCGCCTTCCTCCACCTGGCGCACGACCTGGCGACCGGCCGCGTGGCGCCGACCGAGGCCGAGATCCACTGGGAGAGCGAGCCGCGGCGGATCGACCTCGGCAAGGTGCTCGCGGCGGCGGCCGAGCAGGGGCCGGCGACGGCGCTCGCCGCGGCACGGCCGCCGCACGAGCAGTACGCGCTGCTCGAGCGGGCGCTCGCCGGCTACCGCCGCGCCGTCGCCGCCGGCGGCTGGCCCGAGGTGCCGCCGGGCGAGGCG
>DATABP010000478.1:0-3828 GCA_036259515.1 Thermoanaerobaculia bacterium
CCGGCGGCGGCGGATCGCCAGCAGCGCGAGCATCGTCACCCCGATCCACAGCACCGTCGAGCTGGTGGCGAGCGGCAGCCAGCGGTGCCAGAAGGTCTGCCGCTCCCAGAACTCCTCCTCGGCATGGGCCAGCGACTCGCCGGCGGCGCGGCGGAAGGCCTCCTCGAACGGCAGCCCGGCGGCGATCCCGGCGAGGATCTCGCCGCTCACCCCGCGCCCGTGGCGGCGCAGGAGGAAGCGCACGAAGCCGCCGGAGACGGCGTAGGCGCGGGCGGTCGCCGCGCCGCCGCCGGCGAAGAGCCGCGGCAGCCGGGAGAGCGGCACCTCGCCCTGGCGCGCCACGGAGAGCCCGAAGCGGCCGCTGTCCTCGAGCCCCCAGGCGCCGCCGGCGGTCATCGCCACGCCCTCGTGCAGCCAGCGCGGCACCTCGCCGCCGCCGGCCGCCCGCGCCACCAGCACGTGAGCCACCTCGTGCTGGACCAGCTCCTCCAACGAGTCGTAGGGGTAGGCGCCGGCGCGCGAGGGGAAGACCACGATGGTGCCCGCCTCCGCCAGCGCGTACCCCGCCACCCACGGCGCCACCCGGCGGGCGAGCGGCGAGCCCTCGGGCGCCAGGATCAGGCGGATCGGCGGCCCGGGGTCGTCGAGGCCGGTCAGCTCCATCGCCCCGGCGAGGCGGCCGCGGTCGAGGTGGTCGAGGCGGGCGAGGTGGCGGCGGAGCTCGGGCGGTGCCTCGATCGAGAGCTCCGGCAGGGCGGGCTCGACGGCCGCGGCCGGCGGCGCGGCGACGGTCAGCCCGGCGACCGCCAGCGCCACGGCCGCCCGTGCCGCCGCGGCGAGCCTCACCCGCCGCCCCCCACGCTCTCGCCGCCGTCGACGAAGAACACCGCGCCGGTGGTGTAGGAGGCGGCGTCCGAGGCGAGGTAGAGGGCGATCCCGGTCAGCTCCTCGGGGCGGCCGATGCGGCCGAGCGGGACGGAGGCCGCGATGCGGCCGTGGGTGGCGGGGTCGGACCACAGCGCCTCCGAGAAGCGGGTCTCGATCAGCCCCGGGGCGATGGCGTTGACGCGGATGTCGTCGGCCGCCAGCTCGCGGGCGAGCACCTTGGTCAGCATCAGCACCGCCGCCTTCGACACGCTGTAGACGCCGAGCCCGCGATAGGGCACGTGGCCGGCGATCGAGGCGACGTTGACGATCGCGCCGCCGCCGCGCTCGCGCATCGAGGGCACCGCCGCGCGGGCGACGTGGACGTACCCCTTGACGTTGATCTCGAAGGTCTTGTCCCAGTGCCCCTCGCCGGCGGTGAGGAGGGGGCCGAAGTGCGGGTTGGTGGCGGCGTTGTTGACCACCACGTCGATCCCGCCCCAGGTGTCGACCACCGCCTCGACCAGCTCGTCGACCTCGTCGGCGCGGCCGGTGTGGCAGGCGACCGGCAGCGGCTCGCCGCCGGCGTCGGCGATCTCGCGCGCCACCGCGTCGAGCGCCTCCTGCTTGCGGCTGGCGAGCGCCACCCTCGCGCCGGCGGCGGCGTAGGCGTGGGCGATGGCGCGCCCGATGCCGCGCGAGGCGCCGGTGACCAGCGTCACCCGGCCGGTGAGGTCGAAGCGGGGCGGGCCCGCGGGCGGCGTCGTCTCGCTCATCGGAGTCTCCTCGGCCGGGCGGTCGGGGCTGCTAGGCTCGCCGCCCCCGATCACAGGGCGGGCGAAGACCGCGGCGGCGGGCGCCGCCGCTCGAAAGGAGACTCTACATGGCGAAGGGCGCGCGGCAGGTCGCCATCGTGCTGCTCGGCATCTGGCTGATCCTCGAAGGGATCGTCACCCTCACCGGGATCGACTTCCCGCTGCGGACCACCATTCTCGGCATCCTGGCGCTGGTCGCCGGCGTGCTGCTCCTCATCGGGAGGTGACGGCGGCGAGGCGGAGCGGCGCGGCGGTCCCGGCCGTCGCCTCCGCCTCGGCGACCACCACCCAGCGCAGCGGCCCGCCCGGCCGCACGGCGTCGAACGGCCAGCAGGTGACGAGGGTCAGCCGGGCCCCCTCGCTGGGCGCCAGCGCGCGGGTGTCGCGGTGGTCGACCACCGCCGTCTCGACCACCCGGTAGCGCCGCCGCCCGCCGCCCGGCGCCTCCAGCTCCACCGCGTCGCCGCGCGACAGCCCCGCGAGCGCCCGGAAGTGGGTGTCGCGGTGGCCGGCGAGGACCACGTTGCCGTCCTCGCCGGGGGCCGCGGTGCCGTCGACGTGCCCGGGGCCGAAGGCGAGCGTGCGGCCGGAGGCGCCGGCGAGGACGACCAGCGGGCGGCCGGGGCCGGGCAGGTCGAGGCGGGCGACCGGCCAGGTGTCGGCCCAAGGCCACGGCCGCGGCCGCTCGCCCCCCGCGGCGGCGCGCTCCCAGGCGCCGGCGAGGAGCACCTGGGCGAGCGCCGCCTTGGCGGGGATCCACGCCCCGCGGGCGGCGAGGACGAGGCCGGCGGCGGCGACGAGGAGGGCGAGCCGGCGCACGCCGGTCACCCCCCCTCCCCGTGCGCGACGGCGGGCGCGACCGTCGCCGCCGCCACCCGCCGGCGCCGCGCCAGGAGCGGCAACGCGCCGAGCATCAGCAGCAGCCCGACGAGCAGGTTCCACGCCGCCGAGGTGCCGCCGACCGGGAGCTGGCCGTCCGGCGTCGCGAGCGGCACCGCGCCGGCGGCGAGCGCCGCGCCCGCGGGCCGCGCCGGGGTCACGTCGACCGCGACCAGCGAGGTGTAGCGCGACACCAGGTGATGGTCGAGCGCCGTGGCGACGACCTCGCGCCGCACCTCCTCCTCCGGCAACCCCTCGACGAGGCGGCCGAGCCAGTGGTCGATCTCGCACCGCGCCCAGAGCTGGCGGACCCCGGGGCCGACCTCGACCGCCGCCGCCGGCCGCGGGGTCGCATCCGCCGCGCCGAGCCGCACCGTCTCCTCCCACCACACGCCGGCGCGGCGGCCGGCGACGCGCACCTCGTCGCCGGGGTCGATCAGCCGCGCCGCGACCACCAGCGGCTCGCCGGCGTAGAGGTCGGGCAGGCGCTCGGGCCAAGACTCGGCGGTGGGATCGTCCCAGGTCACCTCGAGATCGGTGAGCACCGGCCCCTCGAGCTTCCGGGCCAGCTCGTCGATCGCGCCGCCGACCTCCGCGAGGTCGCCGATCCAGGTGTAGCCGCCGCGCCCCACCTCCGCCGCGCGGCGCATGAAGTACCCGTTCGGCGCCGAGCCGATGCCGACGGTGAACAGCCGCGCCTCGCCCAGGCCGCGCGAGATCGTCGCGAACAGCTCCTCCTCGTCGCCCACCGCGCCGTCGGTGAGGAAGACGATCTGCCGCACGCGCTCCGGGCCGCGGCGGCGGTAGCCCGGCTCGGCGGCGAGCGCCAGCGCCAGGGCGCCGCGCATGTCGGTGCCGCCGTCGGCCTCGAGCCCCGCCACCCAGGCGCGGGCGCGCTCCACCGCCGCCGGGTCGGCCGGCACGCTGTCGGCGAAGAGCGGCCGCGCCCGGTCGTCGAACTCGATGACGTTGAACTCGTCCCACGGCTCGAGCCGGGCGAGCGCCGCGCCGAGCGCCGCCCGCGCCTGCTCGATCGCCGCGCCGTGCATCGAGCCCGAGGTGTCGAGGACGAAGATCACCTCGCGGGCGAGCGGCGCCCAGCCGTCCGCCTCGGGCGGCGGCGGCAGCAGCATCAGGAGCGCGTAGGTGTCGCCCTCGTGCTCCTCGGTGAAGACGGCGGCTCGCGGCGCCTCGCCCGCTGCCGGCGCCCACTCGAGCACGAAGTCGCGGTCGGCGGCGCGGCCCTGGCCGGCCAGCTCCACCCGCCAGC
>DATABP010000479.1:0-2054 GCA_036259515.1 Thermoanaerobaculia bacterium
CGCGCGAGGTCTTCGCCCGCCACTAGGAGGCGTGGCCGCACGAGGAGCTCCGCGAGGAGCTGGGCTGGGAGGACCTCGCCCGCCAGGTGGCCGCCGCCGTCGCCGCGCTGCCGCCGGACGAGCGCCGCCGCGCCGCCCTCTTCACCGACTCCTACGGCGAGGCGGCGGCGCTGGAGGTGCTCGGCCCGCGCTTCGGCCTGCCGCGGGTGACCAGCGGCCACAACAACTACCACCTCTGGGGGCCGCCGGACACCGACGTCGTCGTCGCCGTCGCCTGGGAGCGCGACCGCCTCGACCGCGCCTTCGCCGAGGTCGTCGAGGTGGCGCCGGTGACCAACCGCCTCGGCGTCGAGAACGAGTCGTCGCACCAGACGATCTACGTCTGCCGCCGCCCGCGGCGGCCGTGGGCGGAGCTCTGGGAGGAGCTCGGCTTCTACGTCTGAGGCGGCGGCGCCTCCCCCGCCGGCTCGACGATCTCGATCAGCCGGTTCGTCCCCAGCCCCTCCGTCACCTCCTGCACCGCGCCGCTCGGCCAGCGCACCTCGATCCTCTCCACCGCCGTCGCCTCGCCGAGGCCGAAGTAGAGCGGCAGCGAGCTCTGCGCCATGTAGCCGGACTTGCCGTCGTGGTAGCGGGTCTGGGTGACGCCGCCGGCGGTGACCCGCACCCAGGCGCCGAGGCCGTCGCGGTTCGAACGGGTGCCGACCAGGCGGAGCTTCAGCCAGCGGATCGGGCCCTTCTGGGCGAGGTCGGAGACCAGCACCTGCGGCTTGGAGTTGAACTCGTTGGTGACCACGTCGAGGTCGCCGTCGCCGTCGAGGTCGAGGATCGCGGCGCCGCGGGTGCCGAGGTTGCCGTAGACGGTCCAGCGCCCGTCGCGGCCGGCGCACATCGGCAGCTCGCGGTCGGCGCCGGCGCGCGGGCGGCCGTCGGGGCCGGCCTCGCCGCCGCAGTCGAGCTCGAACCACGGCACCTTGGCCTCCTCCCGCGGCTCGATGCCGAGCAGGAACTCGGCGTCGACGAACGCCTTCGCGCGGTTGTTGAGGAGCAGCGAGTTGATCCCGTAGCGGAACGGGTAGCTCATGCTGGCGGTGATCAGCGCGTCCTCGAAGCCGTCGGCGTTGACGTCGGCGACGCTCACCCCCCACGGCCAGTAGTTCTCGAGGCCGAGCGCGTCCGACACCTCCTCGAAGCGGCCTTCGCCCAGGTTGCGGTAGAAGGCGTTGCCGAAGACGTTGTTCGCGCCGCCCTGGAGCTGATCGTCCGGCCACAGCATCTCCGACTTCTCCTCCTCCTCGGTCGGCCCCACCTCCTGGCTCATGTCGGAGTGCATGTCGGTGAGCAGGAGGTCGAGGTCGCCGTCGCGGTCGTAGTCGAAGAACTTGATCCCCATCGTGCCCCACGGCGTCTTCGGGAAGTGCGCCGCGGTGCGCTCGACGAAGCGGCCGTCGCGGTTCTCCCAGTAGCGGTCGTCGCCCTGCATGTTGGTCAGGTAGAGGTCGGGGTCGAGGTCGCCGTCGAAGTCGGTCGCCGAGGCGTCGCCGCTCCACGAGTCGTCGACGAAGCCGACCGCGTCCGACACCTCCTTCCAGCGGCCGCCGCCGTCGTTCCGGTAGAGGCGGTGGCGCTCGGCGCGGTCGGGATGGAGGTGCCCCTGGAAGGCGTCGGGAAGCCCGCCGAAGGCGCCGCCGGGGCGCTCCTCGTCGTCGGTGAAGCGGCCGACGTTGGTCAGCAGGAGGTCGAGGTCGCCGTCGTTGTCGTAGTCGAGGAAGGTGCCGGTCGAGGCGTGGGTGGCGAGCTCGCTCCCCGGCCCGCCCGCCGCCTCGCGGAAGCGCCCCTTGCCGTCGTTGACGAACAAGAGGCTGCCGCGGCGCACGGTGGTGACGAAGAGGTCGGGGTCGCCGTCGTCGTCGACGTCGGCGAAGGAGGCGGCCATGCTCACCCGGTCGGGCACCCCGACGCCGGCGCGCTCGGTCCAGTCCTCGAAGCTGCCGTCGCCCCGGTTGCGCCACAGGCCGTTGGCGCCGATCAGGTTGACGAAGTAGAGGTCGAGC
>DATABP010000480.1:0-4804 GCA_036259515.1 Thermoanaerobaculia bacterium
GGCGCGCCGCGAGTTGGCGGCGTCGAAGCCGACCGAGAGGATCATGCTCTGGACGTGCTCGCGCTCGGCGAGGATCGCGTCCTCGACCGGGGCGAGGACGCGGTCGGTCTCCTCGAGCGGCGCTGCCGGTGGGCACGCCGCTCGAGGAGACCGACCGCGTCCTCGCCCCGGTCGAGGACGCGATCCTCGCCGAGCGCGAGCACGTCCAGAGCATGATCCTCTCGGTCGGCTTCGACGCCGCCAACTCGCGGCGCGCCGACGAGGGCGAGCACAGCGCGCGCTTCAAGCTGCTCCTCGACTCGTCGGACCCGGCGGTCGAGCGCGAGGTGGTCTCCCGCATCCGCCGCCGGCTCGCCGCGGTGCCCGACCTCGACGCCCGCGTCGTCCGGCCGGTGCTCTTCACCACCCGCACGCCGATCGAGGTCGAGGTGCACGGCGACGACCTCCTGCGCCTGAAGCGGCTCGGCGACCAGGTGCGCGAGGAGCTCGCCGCCATGCCGCAGCTCGCCGACGTCGAGACGACGCTCGTCTCCGGCGCCCCCGAGGTGCAGATCGTCTACGACCGCGACCTCCTCGCCCGCTACGGCCTCGACCTCCGCAACGTCGCCGAGCAGGTGCGCAACCAGGTGCAGGGCTTCGAGGCGACGCGCTACAACCTCGGCGACCGGCGGGTGCCGATCATCGTGCGGCTCGGCGAGCGCGACCGCGCCTCGGTGGCGGACGTGCGCGAGCTGGCGGTCAACCCCGGCGGCGAGCGGCCGATCCCGCTCGCGGCGGTGGCCGACGTGCGGCTCGGCGAGGGCCCGAGCGAGGTGCGCCGGGTGGACGGCAAGCGGGTGGCGCTGGTCACCGCCAACCTGGCGGCCCAGGATGCGCTCGGCAACGGGGCCTCGCTCGGCGAGGCGGTGGCGGCGATCGAGGAGCGGCTGGCCCGAGCCATCGACTGGCCGGCCGACATGACCTTCTTCCTCGCCGGCCAGAACGAGGAGTGGGAGCGGAGCCGCGGCAGCCTCTACCTGGCGCTGGCGCTCTCGATCTTCCTCGTCTACGTGATCATGGCGGCGCAGTTCGAGTCGCTGCTCCAGCCGTTCGTCATCCTGTTCACCATCCCGCTCGCCTTCGTCGGCACGGTGGCGGCGCTGTGGGCGCTCCACATCCCGATCTCGGTGATCGTCTTCCTGGGCGCGATCATGCTCGCCGGCATCGTGGTCAACAACGCCATCGTGCTGATCGACTACGTCAACACGCTGCGCGCCCGCGGCATGGGGCGGCGCGAGGCGATCGTCGCCGCCGGCAACGTGCGGCTGCGGCCGATCCTGATGACCACCGCGACGACGGTGCTCGGCCTCGCGCCGATGGCCTTCGGAGTGGGCGACGGCGCCGAGCTGCGCACGCCGATGGCGATCGCGGTGATCGGCGGCCTGGTCAGCTCGACGGTGCTCACCCTGCTGGTCATCCCGGTGCTCTACGACCTCGTCGATCGCGCCCGCGAGCGGCTGCTCGGGAAGGCGCCGGAGGCGGTGGCGGAGCCGGCGGCCGAGGCGCGGTCGGCGGGCGACGGGCTCCTCGGCGAGCCGGAGGCGGCGGCGCCGTGAGCGACGAGCCGACCCTCCACCCGGCGCCGGGTCTCGACACGCCCTCCGAGCCGCCGTCCGAGCCCGAGCTCGAGCCGGCGGCGCCGCCCTCCCGCTGGGAGGGCTTCCTGCCGCGCTTCGCGCTCGACCGCCGGATCACCGTCCTGGTGCTCCTCGCCACGGTGCTGGTCGTCGGCCTGGTGGCGACGATCGCCATCCCGCTCGAGCTGATCCCCTCCGGCTTCACGCCGCCCTTCCTCTCCGTCTCGGTGCCGTGGCAGGACGCCCCGGCGCCCGAGGTGCTGGAGAAGGTGCTGCTGCCGCTCGAGGAGGAGCTGTCGTCGGTGCGCGGGCTCGACACCATCTCGTCGTTCGCCACCACCGGCTTCGGCCGCATCGCGCTGCGCTTCAAGCACGGCACCGACATGGACGTCGCCTACCGCGAGGTGCGCGACCGGGTGCAGCGGGCGCGGCCGTTCCTGCCCGACGACGCCGACCGCGTCTTCCTGCGCAAGGACAGCGCGTCGAACATCCCGGTCTCGGTGCTCGGCATCCTCATCGACCCCGGGGTGGGCGACGCCTACGACCTGATCCAGACCGAGGTGGTGCCGCGGCTCGAGCGCATCGACGGCGTCGCCGCGGTGGAGAGCGATGGGCTGGTCGACAAGGAAGTGCTGATCGAGATCGACCGCGAGCGGGCGGAGGCGGCGGGGCTGAACATCTACGAGCTCGCGCAGCAGCTCGGCGCCGACAACTTCTCGCTCGCCTCGGGCGAGGTGACGAGCGGCGGCAAGGAGATGCTGCTGCGCTCGGTCGCCCGCTACGACTCGATCGAGGAGCTGGAGCGGCGGCTGGTGGCGCCGTCGGTGCGCCTCGCCGACGTGGCGACCATCCGCTACGAGCAGCCGGAGCAGGAGTTCCGGGTGCGCGTCAACTCGAAGCCGGCGATCGCGCTCGAGGTGCTCAAGGAGGGCGACGCGAACACGCTGGGCACCTCGCGCGCCGTCGCCCGCACCGTCGAGGAGATGCGGGAGAACCCGCGGCTGTCGGGCCTCCAGATCGAGCTGATCATGGACCAGGGCGACATGATCATGGAGTCGCTCGACACCCTCCTCGACTCCGGCAAGCTCGGCGGCGTGATGGCGGCGGCGGTGCTGCTGTTCTTCCTCCGCCGGGTGCGGCTGACGTTGATCATCGCGCTGTCGATCCCGCTCTCGATCCTGCTCGCGCTGACGGTGATGTACTTCGCCGGCGAGACGCTCAACATCCTCACCCTCCTCGGGCTGATGATCTGCGTCGGCATGCTGGTCGACAACTCGGTGGTGGTGGCGGAGAACATCTTCCGCCTCCACCGCGAGGGGCTGTCGCGGCGCGAGGCGGTGGTGCGCGGCGCCGCCGAGATCGGGCTGGCGGTGGTGATGGCGACGCTGACCACCGTCGCCGTCTTCCTGCCGGTGTCGCTGGTCGACGGCGAGGGGCAGTTCTTCCTGCTGCGGCTGTCGCTGCCGATCTCGGTGTCGCTCCTCGCCTCGCTCTTCGTGGCGCTCGTCTTCGTGCCGCTCTCGGTCTACCTGACGCTGCCGTCGCACCAGGACGGCGCGAAGGACCGTGGCGCGCTCGGCCGCTCGTTCCAGGCCGTCCACGAGCGCGCCAACGCGGTGCTGCGGGTGGGCTACGAATCGACCTTCGGCCGCTTGAACAGCTCCTACGAGCGGCTGCTCGCCGTCTTCCTGCGCCGCCGCCTGGACTTGGCGCTCGGGGTGCTGGCGGTGGTCGTCCTCTCCGGCGCCATGTTCGCCACCGACCGGGTGAAGTTCGTCGAGCAGGACGAGAACGAGCAGCCGGGGTTCAACCTGTGGATCGAGCTGCCCGAGTCGACCTCCTTCGAGGAGGCCGAGGCCTGGTTCCTGGAGATCGAGGAGGTGCTCGAGGCGAAGCAGGACGAGCTCGGCCTCGAGGGGTACTTCTTCTTCCACCGCTCCACCTTCGGCCAGGTCCAGGGGTGGTTCCACAGCCCGCCCCGGACCGACCTGACGCCGCGCGAGGTCACCGAGCGGGTGGTCGCCGCGCTGCCGGAGAAGCCCGGCGTGGTGATCGAGACCGGGATGGAGGACGAGACCGGCGAGGCGGGGACCAACGTCCACGTCTTCACGCTGAACGGCGAGGACCCCGACCAGCTCGAGCGGACCGCCGAGGAGCTCGAGGAGCTGTTCGTCGCGGTCCCCGGCGTCCTCGGCCTCCAGGGCAGCGGCCGCGAGACGGCGCCGAACGAGCTGGCGCTGGTCGTCGACCGCGACCGGGCGCAGCGCCAGCAGGTCGACCCCGAGGCGATCGCCGGGGTGGTCGGCTACGCGCTCCGCGGCCAGCAGCTCCCGCGCTTCCACCGCGACGGCCGCGAGATCGACGTCCGCGTCCGCTTCGAGGAGGAGGACCGCGAGCAGCTCTCGCAGCTCGGCACCTTCGCGGTGCCGACGGCGACCGGCGAGCTGGTCTCCCTCGCCTCGCTGACCGACACCGAGGTCCTGCAGTCGGCCGAGGTGATCCGCCGCCTCGACAAGCAGCTCGCCCGCACCATCACGCTCGAGCTCGAGGAGGGCGAGGAGGAGGCGGCGCGGCAGCGGCTGATCGCGCGCGCCGCCGGCATCGACCTGCCCGAGGGGGTGAGCTTCGGCGGCGGCGGCGAGCTGCCGGGGATGGACGAGGACGCCGCGGCGCTGCTCTGGGCGCTCGGCGTCTCGGTGCTCTTCATCTACCTCCTGATGGGCTTCCTGTTCGAGAGCTTCATCCTCCCGCTGTCGATCATGACCACCATCCCGCTCGCCTTCATCGGCGTGGTGTGGTCGCACGTGGCCGCCGGGCGGCACATCGACATGCTCGGCATCATCGGGCTGGTGCTCCTGGTCGGCGTGGTGGTGAACAACGGCATCGTGCTGATCGACTACGCGAACCGCCTGCGCAAGGCGGGTCACGGGCGGACCGAGGCGCTGCTCCTGGCGTCGTCGCGCCGCTTCCGGCCGATCATGATGACCGCGCTGACCACCATCTTCGGGATGATCCCGCTGGCGGTGGGGCAGCCGTCGTCGATCGGCCTCTCCTACAAGAGCTTCGGGCTGACGCTGATCGGCGGCCTGGGGGCGGCGACGCTCCTGACCATGCTGGTCGTCCCGATCGCCTACACGGTGTTCGAGGACCTCCGCATCCTGCTGGTCGGCGCCGTCCGCCGCCGGCGG
>DATABP010000481.1:0-2462 GCA_036259515.1 Thermoanaerobaculia bacterium
GCCGAGGACCTCCCCGCCCCGGTGCTCGCCCCCGGCGGCGGCTGGGGCGCCGGCGGCGAGGGCGCCGTCACCTACGTCGACGCGATCAACCAGGCGCTCGCCGAGGAGCTGGAGCGCGACCCCTCGGTGGTGCTGATGGGCCAGGACGTCGGCGTCTTCGAGGGCGCCTTCCGCGTCACCCGCCGCCTCCACGCGCGCTGGCCGGAGCGCGTGCTCGACACCCCGATCGCCGAGAGCGGCACCCTGGGCATCGCCGTCGGCGCCGCGATCCTCGGCCTCCGCCCGGTCGTCGAGATGCAGTTCTCGGACTTCGTCTCCTGCGGCTTCAACCAGATCGTCAACGTGGCGGCCAAGCTCTACTACCGCTGGCGGGTGCCGTGTCCGATCGTGGTGCGGCTGCCGTCGGGCGGCGGGGTGGGCGCCGGGCCGTTCCACTCGCAGAACCCGGAGGGCTGGTTCGCCCACGTGCCGGGGCTGAAGATCGTCTGCCCGGCGACCGCGGTCGACGCCAAGGCGCTCCTCGCCGCGGCGATCCGCGACCCCGACCCGGTGCTCTTCTTCGAGCACAAGTTCCTCTATCGCAGGGTCAAGGAGGCGCTGCCCGCGGGCGAGCTCCTCGGCACCCTCGGCCGCGCCCGCGTGGTGCGCCCGGGCCGCCACCTGACGCTGGTCGGCTACGGCGTCACCACCTGGACCTGCCTCGAGGCCGCCGCCGCGCTGGCCGCGGAGGGCGTCGAGGCCGAGGTGGTCGACCTGCGCACCCTGGTGCCCTACGACGAGGAGACCGTGCTCGCCTCCGTCCGCCGCACCGGCCGCGCCGTCGTCGTCCACGAGGACACGCTGACCGCCGGCTTCGGCGCCGAGGTGGCCGCCCGCCTCGCCGACGCCGCCTTCTCCTGGCTCGACGCCCCCGTCCGCCGCGTCGCCCACGCCGACCGCCCCAGCCCCTACGCCAAGGTGCTGGAGAAGGAGCTGCTGCCGACGAAGGAGAAGGTGCTGGCGGCGGCGCGGGGAGTGCTGGCCTACTGACCGAGGCGGCGCCTACGGCCCCACCGGCTTGGCGCGGTGGGCCACGCGGCCCTCCTTGACCACCGCGGCCACCGGGTTGACGCCGTAGTGGTAGGCGAGGTGGAGGAGGTTCGGGGCGTCGAGGAGGACCAGGTCGGCGCGCTTGCCCTCCTGGATCGAGCCGATCTCGCCGGCCAGCCCGAGGCAGGCGGCGGCGTTGAGGGTCAGCGCGGTGAGCGCCTCCTCGATCGACAGGCCGAGCTCGAAGACGGCGAGGACGAACACCGTCGGCAGCGACTCGGTGTAGGACGAGCCGGGATTGCAGTCGGTGGCGAGCGCCACCGGCACGCCGGCTTCGACCAGCCGCCGCGCCGGCGCGTAGCCCTTGCGCAGGAAGAAGCTGGTTCCGGGCAGGAGCACGGCGGTCACCCCGGCGGCGGCGAGCGCCGCGATGCCGGCGTCGGTCACCTCGATCAAGTGGTCGGCGGACAGGGCGCCCAGCTCCGCCGCCAGCTCGGCGCCGCCCGAGGCGGAGAGCTCGTCGGCGTGGAGGCGGGGCAGGAGGCCGTGCCGCGCGCCGGCCGCGAGCACCCGCCGCGACTCCTCGACGGAGAACACCCCCTCCTCGCAGAACACGTCGCAGAAGCGCGCCAGCCCGGCCTCGGCGGCGGCCGGCACGATCTCCTCGCACACCAGGTCGACGTAGCGCCGGCGGTCGGCGCGGTGCTCGGGCGGCACCTCGTGGGCGGCCAGCAGCGTCGGCACCAGGTCGACCGGGTGCCCCGCGGCGGCGGCGCGGATCGCGGCGAGCTGCTTGAGCTCGTCGGCGGTCGACAGCCCGTAGCCGCTCTTCGCCTCGGCGGTGGTGGTGCCGTGGGCGAGCATCAGGTCGAGCCGGCGGCGGACGTTGGCGGCGAGGTCGGCCTCGCCGGCGGCTCTCGTCGCGGCGACGGTCGACAGGATGCCGCCGCCGCCGGCGGCGATCTCCTGGTAGGTGGCGCCGGCGAGGCGGCGAACGAGCTCGTCCTCGCGGGTGCCGGCCCACGGCAGGTGGGTGTGCGGATCGACGAAGCCGGGGACGAGGGTGCCGCCGCGGCCGTCGAGGACCTCGGAGTCGGGGAGGTCGCCGAAGCGGCGGCGGCGCTCGTCGGCGGGGCCGGCGAAGGCGATGCGGCCGTCGCGGCAGAGGACTTCGGGGGTGGGGGTGCGGGCGACGCGGGACTGGGCGGCGCCGGAGAGGGAGGAGGCGCCGAGGGGGGTGGCGAACTCGGAGAGGTTGGTGACGAGGAGGTCGGGCATGCGGCGAAGAGTAACGGGAGTGCTACGGGCCGCGGGGGCGGAGCGGTCTGCGGGCCGGGGCACGCGCACGCGCGTTGGGAGACGGGGGGTGGGCGTGCGCTCTCTCGGGCCGCGCGCCGTCGGGAGTGCACTGCGGTGGATCGTGAGCGCGCGGC
>DATABP010000482.1:0-4671 GCA_036259515.1 Thermoanaerobaculia bacterium
CCCCCGGCCCGCTCGGCGTCCCCGTCGCCCGCGCCGGCTCCGGCACCTCCTGGCTGCCCGACGCCACGCCGATGCACGCGCTCCACGCCGAGCGCGGCGCCTGGGAGCTGATGCTCCACGGCGTCGCCTTCCTCCACTACGTCGACGAGGGGAGCGAGCGCGGCGACGAGGACGCGGGCAGCGTCAACTGGGCGATGGGGATGGCGCGCCGCGAGCTCGGCGGCGGCGACCTCTGGCTGCGCGCGATGCTGAGCGCCGAGCCGGCCACCCTCGGGGAGTGCGGCTACCCGGTGCTCCTGGCGAGCGGCGAGACCTGCGACGGCGGCCGGCCGCTCCACGACCGCCAGCACCCCCACGACTTCTTCATGGAGCTCGCCGCCCTCTACGAGCGCGAGGTCGGCGCCGGGCTCGCCGTCCAAGGCTACGCGGCGCTGGCCGGCGAGCCGGCGCTCGGTCCGACCGCCTTCCCGCACCGCCCGTCGGCGCTCCCCAACCCGTTCGCGCCGATCTCCCACCACTGGCTCGACTCCACCCACATCGCCTTCGGCGTCCTCACCGGCGGCCTCTACGGGCGCTCCTGGAAGGCCGAGGCGTCGCTCTTCAACGGCCGCGAGCCGGACGAGGAGCGCTGGGACCTCGACCTCGACACCCTGGACTCCTACTCCGGCCGCCTGTGGTGGCTGCCCTCCGAGCGGTGGGCGCTCCAGGTGTCGGCCGGCCACCTGGAGGAGGCCGAGCTCGATCCGGAGCACGGCGAGCGCGTCGACGTCGAGCGGGTCACCGCCTCGGCGACCTGGCACCGCCCGCTCGCCGGCGGCCGCTTGGCGGCGGTCACCGCCGGCTGGGGCCGGAACGAGGAGCACGGCCAGGCCGCCCACGCCGTGCTGCTCGAGACCGCGGTCGACCTCGGCGGCGCCGACACCGTCTTCGGCCGCGCCGAGCACACCGAGAAGTCCGGCCACGACCTGGTGCTCGGCGACCACGAGCTGGAGGAGCGCCTGTTCGACGTCTCGCGCCTGTCGCTCGGCTGGGCGCGCCGCGTCGCCCGCCTCGCCGGCCTCGACCTCGGGGTCGGCGCCCAGGTCGCCTGGAGCTTCGTCCCGGAGCGCCTGGAGCCCTTCTACGGCGAGCGCACCCCCTTCGGCTGGGCCGTCTTCGCCAGCCTGCGCCCCGGCGCGGCGGCCGCGACGCACGGCGGGCACTGAGGCCCCGGTCGGCCAACCCACTTCCGCCCGACCGGCGAGCGGAAGAGCGGCGCGCCGTCGAACACCGCGCCGAGCGCAACATGCCGGGTGGTCCGCCGCCGGTCACTTCGCCGGCGCTTCCTGCCGCGCCGCCCGCCGGCCGCCCGTCTCGCGCGCCAGGAAGGCGAAGGCGAGGGTGATCGCGGCGAGGAGGGCGGCGTTGGCGGCGAAGGCGGCGGCGAAGCCGGAGGCGTCGGCGATCCAGCCGACGCCGACCGGGCCGATCACCAGCCCGACGTCGCTCACCGTGCGGAACAGCCCCATCGCCGGGCCGACGGCGCCGGGCGGGGCGACGTCCGCCGCGTAGGCCGCCGGCGCGGGGCCGGCGAGGCCGGTGGTCAGCCCGAGGAGGAACGAGGCGGCGAGGAAGCTCCCCCAGCCGCCGGTGGCCGGGAAGAGGACGATCGACGCCGCGGTGAGGAGGCCCGACGGCACGATCACGGCCTTCCTGCCGAAGCGGTCGGCGAGCGCGCCGGCGCCGTAGAGGGCGGCGAAGTTGATCGCCGCGATGGCGGTGAAGGCGAGGCCGATGCGCCCCTCCGAGAGGTCGAGACGGTCGACCGCGTAGAGCGGCAGGAGCGTCATCTGCCCCCCGGCGCGGGTGACGAAGAGCGCCAGGGTGAGGAGGCTGATCAGCAGGAAGTCGCGGTCGCGCAGGATGCGGCCGAGGGGGACGCGCGGCGGCGCCGGAGCGGCCGTCGTGCCCGCTCCCGCCGGCGCCGGCGCCGGCCGCGTCTCCGGCACCCGCCACCACGCCCAGATGCCGGCCAGGAGCGTCAACCCGGCGAAGGCCCAGAACGGCGCCCGCAGCCCGTACGCCTCGGCCAGCCAGCCGCCCGCCGCCGGCCCGGCGCCGACGCCGAGGAAGAGGCTCCCCTGGTAGAAGGCCATCACCCGCCCGCGGTCGCGCGCCGTCGAGATGTCGGCGAGCACCACCATCGCCGCCGTGGTCAGCACCGCCGAGCCCACCCCCTGGAGCAGGCGCCAGCCGAGGAGCTGTCCGTAGGAGCCGGCGGTGGCGAAACCGATCGAGCCCGCGGCGGTGACCAGCGGCCCGGCGATCAGCAGGCCCTTGCGGCCGAAGCGCTCCGCCCACTGCCCGGCCGGCACGTTGCTCGCCATCCGCGCCAGCCCGAACACGGTGACCAGGAACCCCACCGCCGCCGCGCCCACCCCGAACGAGCGCGCGTAGAGCGGCAGCACCGGCGTCGCCAGCCCCAGGCCGAGCATGATGAGGAACACCTGGACGCAGAGGAGCACCAGCACCTCGCGGCGGCGGCGCGGCGAGGCGAGGTCGACGGGGACGGCGCGACGCCGGTCAGCCACCCGGCCGCTCCCGCGCGCGCACCAGGGCCACCACGAGATCGGCCAGCGCCGGCAGCGGGACGGCGGCGGTGTCGACGACCAGGTGGTAGAGCGACGGGTCGTCCGGGTCGCGCCCGTAGTGGTGGCGGACGTAGGCCCGCCGCTCGTCGTCGCGCCGCGCCGCCTCCTCCACCGCCTCCTCGGGCGCGATCCCGAGCCGCGCCACCGCCCGCGCCGTGCGCGCGCGGAGCGGCGCCTGGAGCCGCAGGTGGAGGGCGTCGTCGCGCCGGGCGCACAGGCACTGCGCCCCGAAGCCGACGACGATCGCCGGCAGCTCGCGCAACACCTCGCCGAGCACCGCCTCGACCACCCGCGCCACCTCGGCGGCGGTCACCCGCTCGGGCGGCCAGGGCGGCAGCAGCATCTCGGGGAAGGAGTCGGCGAGCACCAGTCCGACGCGGTCGGCGAGCGCCTCCACCCGCTCCTCGTGCGCCTCGACCGCCGGCGCCGGCACGGCCAGCCGCCGCGCCACCTCGGAGACCAGCTCGCGGTCGATCACCCGCCAGCCGAGCCGCGCCCCGAGCAGCGCGGCGAGCTCGCTGGCCCCGGCTCCGAACTGCCGCGACAGCGTGATCAGCCGCAGGGGCGGCATCGGTTCAGCTCGTTGCACCGGGTCGGCCTTCGCCGCAAGAGGAGTGCCAGCGCGACGGGGCGCGAAAAATGACTGACGGGTCCGTCTCTTCGGGTCGAAACCCCACCGGCGATCCTGCCGGCGACCTCAGGGAGGAGTCGAGATGACGCGTCGCATGCTGTTCGTGGCCCTGCTCTTCCTGGCGAGCGCGGCACCCGCGCTGGCGCAAGAAGGCTGCGAGGAGGAGCCGAACACCGTGGTCTTCGATCACCGGCGGGGCGCGGTGATATCTCCGCACCCGGCGGTCCTCGCGCTTCGCGACGGCGATGTCTTCGCCGTCAAGTTCTGCAACACGCTTCCCAGTCGCTTCGACTACGAGATCAGCCCCATCGAGACGGCGAAGGAAAAGGAGGCGAAGCTCGACACCGAGGGCCCCGGCACGAGGATCGACGAGCTGGACCTCACCGAAACCACCGTCACCTGGAAGCATCGCGAGGAGTTCGCGCTCTACCAAGTCCACGTCACCCTGCAATCGGGTGAGAAGAATCCGGACGTCGGCCCGGAGACGGAATCGACGGAAGAGGGTGACCGCGACGCCGCCCCACCCGGAGAGCCTCCGCTGACGCCCGAGGCGGCGCCAGACGTCCCTCCGCCGCCTCCGCCGCCGCCGGAGGAAGCGGACGAGCCGGAGCCGAGCGATGACGACCAAGTCTTCCTCTACTCCTACACCTTCCCCATCTGGGTGAAGACCATCGACTGGGACCTGCGCTTCACCAGCGGCATCGCCTTCTCCGACCTGCTCGACGACCGCTTCTTCGTCGAGACCGACGACCAGGGGACCGAGGCGACGGACGACGACGAGAAGCTGGTGCGGCGCACCCGCCGGGACCTCGGCGACTCGCGCCCGGACGTCGTCGCCTTCGTCAACCTGCTGACCCCGGACGCCGGCAAGTGGTGGGGCGACAAGCTCGCGGGCGGCCGGCTCGGCCTCGCCTTCGGCTTCGGGATCGGCGAGAGCAGCGAGCCGCGCTACTTCTTCGGCCCGAGCTGGACGTTCGGGCACAACGAGTACTTCGTGGCGATGGCCGGCTGGACGGGGGGCAACGTGCGCCGTCTTCCCGCCGCGCAGGGGATCGACAGGGCTCCGATCTCCGACAACGTCCTGAACGAGCTGGACTCCAGCTTCGAGCACGGCTTCTTCGCCGGCCTGACGTTCAGCTTCAATCGCGGCGACGAGACGAAGTTCGTGTCCGGCCTCAACGGGAAGTCCGGCCGCACCGACACCAAGGAGGAGAAGGAGGACGAGGAGTAGCCGCGGTCCCTCCCGAACGCCGGGCGGCGGAATTCTCGCCTCCCGGCGGGTTGTTCTCCAGCGTGCGTCCGCAACCACTCAAGGGAGACCGAGGACGATGCAACGCTCACGACCGACGTTCTTCGCGGGTGCCGCCGGCGCGGCGGCCCTGGCGCTGATCCTGACCTTCGCCGCCGGCG
>DATABP010000483.1:0-1561 GCA_036259515.1 Thermoanaerobaculia bacterium
GGCGCCGGCGGCCCCTGCCTGCCGCCGCCCGCCACCCGGCCGCCGCCGTCGCTCGCGCCCGGCCGCCTGCTCCTCTCCGAGGTCGGCGCACCGGAGGCCGAGGTCGGCGCCGCCACCGCCGCCTGGAAGGCGGAGACCACGCTCGACCTCGCCACCGGGCGCGGCCTCCTCGCCGTCTTCGCGTGGGAGCTCTTCGACGGCGGCCTCGACTGGTGCGCCGAGTGCGCCGGCGGCACCGTCGGCGGCGGCACCGAGTGCGCCGGCGGCGACTGCGCCCGCTGGCTCGCCGACCCCGCCACCGGCCGCCCCTGCGCCGAGCGCCCCCACGCGCCGGCCTCCCCCTGCCGTCAGCCGGGCCTCCCCCACCCCCTCGCCGGCCGCGGCTTCTACCTCCTCCGCCCCGACGGCTCCCCCTCCGGCTTCCTCGCCGGCCTCCGCCGCGCCCGAGGCCACGAGCCGCCGGCCCGCCTCGCGCCGCCCCCGCCGGACGTTCGAAGACCGTCGGGAGGTGACTGACCCGCCTGCCCCCAGGCGGGATCGTCTGTTGTCCCCGCCGTAGGATCGCTCCGTGCTGATCCGCCCCGCCACCCCCGCCGACACGCCCGCCTGGGAGCGCCTCCGCCAGACGCTGTGGCCGGCGCCGGCCGGCGAGCACGCGCGCGAGATCGCCGCCTGGCTCGCCGGCGAGCGGCTGCTGCCGGGCGAGACCTTCCTCGCCTGCGACGACGGCGGCCGCGCGATCGGCTTCGCCGAGGCGTCGCTCCGGCCGGTCGCCGAGGGCTGCTACTCTGGGCGGGTGACCTCTCTCGAAGGCTGGTACGTCGAGCCGGCGTGGCGGCGGCGGGGGGTGGGGAGCGCGCTGGTCGAGGCGGTCGCGGCGTGGGGCCGCGCGGAGGGATCGACGGAGATGGCCTCGGACGTTGTGCTCGACGACCTCGTCTCGCACGCCGCCCACCGAGCGCTCGGCTTCGCCGAGGTCGAGCGCGCCGTCCACTTCCGCAGGGACCTCTGAGGCCGGCGCGCGTGACGATCCGCATCGAGGTCCTCGGCCCGGCGGACGCGGCGGTGCTCGAGCGGGTGGCGCCCGATCTCTTCGACGACCCGGTCGACGCCGGCGCCACCGCCGAGGTCCTGGCCGACCCGCGGCACCACCTGGTCGTCGCCCTCGACGGCGAGACGGTGGTCGGCTTCGTCTCCGCCGTCCACTACGTCCATCCCGACGATCCGCGGCCGGAGCTGTGGGTGAACGAGGTCGCCGTCGCCGCCTCGCACCGGCGGCGGGGGATCGGCCGGCGGATGATCGAGGCGGCGCTCGGGCTGGCCGGCCGGCTCGGCTGCTCGGAGGCCTGGGTGCTCGCCGACCGGTCGAACCAGGCGGCGCACAGGCTCTACCGATCCGCCGGCGGCGTCGCGCACCGCGAGGCCTCCGTCCTGTTCACCTTCACGCCGACTCCCGGAGCCGACGCATGAGCCCCTTCCGCCGCCCGATCCCGGCCAGCGCCCTGGCCGTCCTCGTCCTGGCGCTCGCCGCCTGCCAGACCGCCGCGCCCGCCGCCGCGCC
>DATABP010000484.1:0-2278 GCA_036259515.1 Thermoanaerobaculia bacterium
CGGCCGGCTCGACGATCGACGCCTCCTCCGCGAACGGCCGGGCGGGGACGATCCGCCTCGCCGGCGCGACGCTGGCGATCGACGGCCTCGTCGCCTCCGGTCCCAGCCGCACGCTGGCGCCGACCTTCCTCGACGGCGCGGTGCTCGCCGGCGGCGGCGGTCAGCAACGGGGCGGCGCCATCGAGCTGACCGCCACCTCGTCGGCGGGACCGGCGCTGGTGGTCGGCGGCTCGGCGGTGATCGTCTCCCAGGGCCGCACGCCCGGCGGCGGCGGCGTCGCGCTGACCGGCTGCGGCGTCGAGGTCCGCGGCCTCGTCGCCACGCTCGCCGACGGCTTCGGCGTCAACCACGTCGAGGTCCGCTCCGGGAAGTCGATCCTGATCGACGGGCGCGACTTCGGAGCCGTGGCCCCCGCTGGTCGCTTCGGGCGGCTGCGCGCCGACGCCTCGCGCTCCGACGCCGCGGGCTTCGGCGTCGACCTCTTCGCCCAGGAGGGCGTGACCGTGCTCGGCCCCGCTCCGGCGGCGAGCGCGCTCTTCGCGGTGACCTCGCGTCCGGGCACGCAGACCGGCCGCTCCGGCGGCACGCTTCGCGTCGTCTCGCTGGGCGGCTCGATCACCGCCGGCGGCAACGCCTTCGAGGCCGGCCGCGAGCGGCAGAAGGACCTGGGCGGCCTGATTCAGCTCGAGGCGGCGGGCGACCTCCTCCTCGCCGGCGCCCATCTCGCCGCGGTCGGCGGCACCGGGCCGGGGAACGGCAACGTCGGCCAGGGCGGCCTGATCGTGGCGCGCGCCTACCAGGGAGAGATCGCCTGGACCTCCGGCGGCGGCGACGTGCGTCCGGCCGGCCCCGGCGTCTCGGGCGCGCAGTCGGGACAGGTCCTGCTCACCGCCTGCACCGCCATCGACCTCGCCGGCACCGATTTCCCGCCCTTCGGCGGCGCGACCGCGAGCTTCCCGGTCGTCGCCTTCGCCTGCTCGCCGGCCGTCCCGATTCTGCCGAGCGGCTCGCTGCCGGTGTGCAATCGGCCGCCCGAGGCAGCGGACGACTCCTACGCCGTCGCCGAAGGCGCTACGCTCGACGAGCCGGCGCCCGGGGTGCTCGCCAACGACATCGATCCCGACGGCGACCCGCTGAGCGCCGTGCTCGTCGCCGGGCCGGCGCACGCCGACTCGTTCACGCTCGCCGCGGACGGCTCGTTCGTCTACGTCCACGACGGCGGCGAAACCGACGCCGACTCGTTCACCTACCGGGCGAACGACGGCGCGCTCGACTCCGAGCCGGCGACGGTGACGATCGCCGTCACGCCGGTCAACGATCCTCCCGAGGCGGAGGACGACGCCTACGACGTCGCCGAGGGCGGCAGCCTGTCCGTCGCCGCTCCCGGGGTGCTCGGCAACGACGACGACGCCGAGGGTGAGGCGCTGTCGGCGACCCTGGTCGCGGGGCCCGCGCACGCGGCGTCGTTCACCCTCCACGCCGACGGTTCTTTCGACTACCTCCACGATGGCGGCGAGACGCGCGCCGACTCCTTCACCTATCGGGCAAGCGACGGCGCCGCGCTCTCCAACCCGGCGACGGTGACCATCGCCGTCGCTCCGGCCAACGATCCGCCGGTGGCCGACGACGACGCCTACGCCGTCGCGGAGGGCGAAACCCTGACCGTCGCCGCGCCGGGCGTCCTCGACGGCGACGCCGACGCCGAGAACGACCCGCTCACGGCGATGCTCGTCGCCGCTCCCGCCCACGCCGCCTCGTTCGCGCTGGCGGCGGACGGCTCGTTCGTCTACGTCCACGACGGCGGTGAGACGCTCGCCGACTCGTTCACCTACCGGGCGAGCGACGGCGGCGACCTGTCGAACCCGGCGACGGTGACGATCTCGATCGCCGCGGTCGACGACCCGCCGCTCGCCGCCGACGACGCCGCCGCGGTCGCCGAGGAGGCGCCGAACGACGGCGACGGGACGAACAACACGGCGGCCGGCAACGTGCTGGCGAACGACGTCGATCCCGACAGCGCGCTCACTGTCGTCGCGGTGGCGGGCGGCGCGGCGAACGTCGGAGTCCCGGTCGCCGGCTCCTTCGGCGCGCTGACGGTGGCCGCGGACGGCGCTTTCGTCTACGTGCTCGACGATGCCCACCCGGCGGTCGACGGCCTGCGCCCCGGCGAGGTCCTCGCCGACGCCTTCGCCTACACCGCCGGCGACGGCACCTCGACGAGCACGGCGACGCTGACCGTCACCGTCCACGGCGCCAACGACCCGCCGGCCGCCGGCGG
>DATABP010000485.1:0-5300 GCA_036259515.1 Thermoanaerobaculia bacterium
GTTCCCGGTCGTCGAGCCGTTCGCATCGTCCACCGCCTCGACCTCGAACGGGGCATCGGCGGCCGGAGGTGCTCCGCTCACCCCCTCCTCCGCCACCCACACCGCCCAACGCTCCCCCGCCGGCTCGACCGCCACCGCCGCCGGCCGCGCCAGCTCGCCGTCGCCGAGGAACCCCACCGTCGCCAGCCCCGGCAGCCGCAGCACCTGCACCCGCGCGTTGCCGCGCTCGGCGACGAAGGCGAGGTCGCCGGCCACCGCTACGGCGACCGGCTCGCGGAACTGCCCCGGCCCCTCGCCCAGGGAGCCGAGCTCGCGCAGCAGCTCGCCGGTGGCGGCGTCGAACAGCACCAGCCGGTGACTCGCCGCCGCGGCGACGATCACCCACGGCCGATCGCCGGAGCCCGGCCACACCGCGAGGCCGGCGAGACCCTCCTCGGGCCGTGGCACGGTCTCCCACAGCGGCTCGACGGCGATCTCGGGGAGCGGCGGCGGCTCGGGGGGAGGCGCGGGAACGGCGACCGCTTCCGTCTCCGTCTCCGCAGGCGAGACGGGCGGCGGCTCCTCCACCGGCGGCGGCGCGGTCGCGCAGCCGAGGGCCGCCGCGAGGAGGAGGGCGAGCGCCGGCCGTACCGCCATCGCCGCATCGTACAGCGCCGGCGCACCGGCGACGACCCCGCCACGGCGCTCGTGCAGAATAGGCCGCCATGACCGAGCCCGCCGCCCGCCCCGCCCCCCAGGTCCTCGTCTCCGAGGACGAGATCGCCCGCCGCGTCGAGGAGCTCGCGGCGCGCATCTCGGCCGATCACGCCGGCGCGCCGGAGGTGCTCCTGGTCGGCGTGCTGCGCGGCGCCTTCATCTTCCTCGCCGACCTCGTGCGGCGGATGACGGTGCCGGTGCGCATCGACTTCATCGCGCTGTCCTCCTACGAGGGGACGACCTCGGGCGAGGTGCGGCTGGTGCTCGACCTCCGCGAGTCGATCCGCGGCCGGCACGTGGTGGTGGTCGAGGACATCGTCGACACCGGGAACACGCTGTCGTACCTCCTGCGCACGCTCGCGGCGCGCGAGCCGGCGTCGCTCCGCACCTGCGTCCTCACCCGCAAGCGCGACGTGGCGCCGCCGCTCGACTTCGAGGTCGACTACCTGGGGTTCGAGCTGCCGGACGCCTGGGTGGTCGGCTACGGCCTCGACCTCGCCGACCGCCACCGGGCGCTGCCTTACATCGGGATCGTCGACCCGGCCCAGGAAGGGATCGGGTAGGGCCGCGGGATCAGCGGCCGACCGGCCGCTCCTCCTCGACCGCCGCCACCGCGGCCGCCTCCGCCGCCGCGTCCTCCGCCGCGCCGCCTTCGGCCAGCCGCGCCGCCTCCGCCGCCGCGGCGTCGGCCTCGAGCTCCCGCCACACCGTCTCGTCGTCGTCGAACACCGGCAGCTCGGGCTCGAGGCCGCGCCTCGCGTTGACCCGCCAGCTCCACAGGAGCGCCCACTTCATGTAGGTGCCGAACGCCTGGAGCATGCAGAAGACGAGGCCGCGCATGCCGTCGAGGAAGCCGAGTTGGAAGAGGTAGGTGCGGGCGAAGCGCCACGCCGAGCGCCCCCACACCTGGACGAAGCCCGAGCCCTTGCCCTCGCGCCAGCCCTGGGCGGCGCCCCAGAAGCTGTACTTCAGGATGCGCGGGATGTACTCGTCGAGCGTCTCGGCCATGTGGTGGTCCATCGAGTGGCGGAGGCGCGGCGCCGGGCCGAGCGTCTTCATGTCCGCGTGGACGCGGCGGTTGGGGTAGCGGGCGGTGCCGCGGCGCACCAGCCGCACCACCTGGTCGTGCTGCCAGCCGGAGAAGCGGATGCGCGCGCCGAGGAAGAAGACGCGGCGGCGGATGGTGTAGGCGTCGTGGTCGGGGCCGGCGGCGAGCAGGCGCTCGATCTCGCGCTGGAGCTTCGGGGTGCAGCGCTCGTCGGCGTCGAAGATCAGGATCCAGTCGTGCGCCACCTGGTCCATCGCCCAGTTCTTCTGCGACGCCGAGCCGTAGTAGGTGCGCTGGACGAAGCGGACGTTGGGGTAGCGGCGGGCGATCTCCGGCGTGCGGTCGGTGGAGAACGAGTCGACGATCAGGATCTCGTCGCACCAGGCGAGGGACTCGACGCACTCGCCGATGTTCTTCTCCTCGTTGAAGGTGGTGACGATCGCCGACACCGGCGGCCTGGCCGCCGCGCCTCTCCCCGCCTTGCTCTGCCGCGCCATTCGCGCCTCCTCGGGCCGATCCTACCCCGCCGCCCTCGGGAGCGCCTTCAAGAGCCGTGCGCGCACAACCAGGCCAGCACCTGGGCGTCGAGGGCGGGCTGCTGGCCGGCCGGGGCGCCGGCCTCGGCCTCCTCGGGGTCGAGCACCAGGCCGCCGGGGAAGCCGAGGTGGCCGCCGCCGATCCAGCGCACGGCGAGCAGCGGCGGCGCGGCGGCGAGCCAGGGGCGCAGCGTCGCCGCCGGCACCATCGGGTCGGCCTCGGCGGCGACGAGGAGCGCCGGCACCCGGAGGTCGCCCAGCCGCGGGCCGACGCTCTCCCGCGCGTAGTAGTCGGCGGCGCCGGCGAAGCCGTGGCGCGGGGCCACCACCCGCTCGTCCCACTCCAGGAGCGAGCGGACGCGGCGCGCCTCGGCGAGCGGCAGCGGCACCGGCCGGCGCGCCGCGCAGGCGGCGTAGATCTGCTTGAGGCCGCGCAGCACGTAGCCGCGGTAGAGGGCGGCGCGGCCGCGGTCGATCGACCGCTGGCTGGCGGCGAGGTCGAGCGGCGAGCACACCGACGCCACCGCGGCGAGCCGCGGCACCGGCGGGCCGCAGGCGAGCCGCAGCGCGAGGTGCCCGCCGAGCGAGAAGCCGAGGACGGACAGCGAGTCGTAGCCGGCGAGCTCGGGGCTGGCGAGCGCCGCGGCGAGGTCGCGGCAGAGCCCGCCGTGGTAGTAGTCCTCGCCCCGCCGGTCGCAGCCGCGCAGGCTGATGCGCAGCGTCGAGAGCCCGCTGGCGATCGCCGCCGCCGCCGCGGTGCGCAGGTAGCCCGCGCCGGCGTCGCCGGTGATGCCGTGGACGAGGAGCACCGCCCGCCGCGCGCCGGGCACCTCCGTCCACCGCCCGGTCAGCCGCACCGGGCCGACCACGGGGTCGTCCACCGTCGTCGCCCACGGCGCCGCCGGCGGGTCGGGCGGCAGCCGCTGGAGCTTGGGGACGATCGTCCACAGGTGCCCGGAGATCGTCATCGGCGATCCGGAGACCGCCCGCGCTCGCCGCGCTCCCAGCTCTCCCACACCGAGAACGAGCGCATCTGCCGCTCGAGGTCGGTCGACTCGATCAGCGCCTCGATCTCGGCGCGGCCCTGGCGGCCCCAGTCGACCTCCATGTTGGCGAAGCCCCAGGCGACGGCGGCGGCGATCGCCGCGTTGAGCCGGAGCTGGCGCTGGTCGACCTTGTCGAAGGTGTCGGTCTCGGCATGGTAGTTGGGGCCGTAGCTCGCCGACTCCTGGTTGGCGACCAGGTTGCCGATCCCCTGCATCATGAAGTCGAAGTTGTCGGTGCCGACGATCGGCGCGTCGACCTGGGTGAAGGGGCCGAGACCGGCGACCGGCGCGAGCGCCCGAGCCGTCGCCGCCGCCACCTCCGGCCGGCCGCCGGTGAAGAAGCCGGTGATCCGCCCGGTGCCGATGTCGAACGAGGCGGCCATCACGTGGCGGTCGAGCTCGGCGGCGTGGGCGCGGGTGTAGCCCCACGAGCCGTGGAGCCCGATCTCCTCGGCGTTCCACAGCGCGAAGCGGATCGTCCGCCGCGGGCGCAGCTCGAGCCGCCGCATCTGGCGCGCCAGGTCGATCAGCATCGCCACGTTGGCGCCGTTGTCGAGCGCGCCGGTGCCGAGATCGAAGGAATCGAGGTGGGCGCCGAGGACGACGAATTCCTCCGGCTCGGCGCTGCCCGGGATCTCGCCGATCACGTTGACGCTCTCGAACCCGGGGGTGGACTCGACCTCGATCTCGAGGTGGATCGACAGCGCCTCGCCGGCGCGGAGGAGGCGCAGGAGGCGCAGCCCCTCCTCGCGCTCGACGACGAACAGCGGCCGGTCGGTGGCCGGCCCGCGGGAGGCGTTGTGACGGTAGAGGACGCCGCGGTCGCGGGCGCCGACGAAGGCGAGCGCGGCGACGCCGGCGGCGAAGGCGCGCTCCTCGATCCGCACCCCCTCGACGTAGGAGGCGAAGAGGCCGGCGAGGTCGACCAGCGGGTCGGTCTCGACCAGGGCGACGGCGCCGCGGGCGGCCGCGCCGAGGCGGGCGAAGTCGGCGTCGCCGCCGCGGCCGGCGTCGACCAGCGGCGCGTCGAGCCCGCCGGGCGGCGTCGGTGCGGAGAAGGTCATCGCCGCGACGCGCGGCGCGACCTCGACGCCGTCGCCGGTCACCCGCGCATGGGCGCGCTCCTCCAGCCAGTGCGCCGGGAGGGTGAACGGCTCGGCGAGGCCGGCGTCGCGGAAGCGCTCGAGCGCCCACTCGACGGCGCGCTCGTTCGCCGCGGAGCCGGTCGGGCGGCCGCCGATCTCGTCGGTGAGCTGCCGCAGGTCGTCGATCATCGGGGTGTCGCCCAGGAGCGCCGTCACCAGCCGGTCGACGGCGCCGTCCCCGGCCGGCGCCGGCGCCGCCGCGTGGACGGTCAGCGCCGCCGCCAGGGCGAGCGTCGCCAGGCTCGCGGTCCGCCTCATCGTGTCTCCCTCCTCGTCGTGCTTCCGGTGCCGGCGCAGCATAGTCACTCGGGCGGCCCTCACGCCGAGCGCAGCGCCAGCCGGCAGCGCCGCTCGGCGCCGTGGCGGTCGGGCAGCGGCAGCTCGTCGAGGACGACCAGCGCGCGGTGCCGCCCGGCCTCGAGCGCCGCGAGCACCTCGCGGTACTGGTGCGCCGCGCGGTCGCGCTGGCCGCGGCGGGCGAGGAGGTCGGCGAGCAGCAGCCGCACCTGGTAGAGCGCCGGGTCGAGGTAGAGCGCCGCGCGGTACGAGGTGATCGCCTCGTCGAGGTCGCCCGAGAGGTCGTGGAGGAACCCGTCGAGCGCGTGCGCCGCCGGCTCCGAGGGCTCGCTCTCCAGCACCGCCGCCAGCTCCCGCGCAGCCGCGGCGAGGTCGTTCCCCACCAGCCGCCGCGCCGCCGCGGCGAGCCGCTCCTGGGTGCCGCAGGGATCGGCGTGGAGGAGGCGGGGGGGAGGGGGCTCGGGCGGCCGGGGCGGACCGTGGGACGGATCGACGAGCGGGGTGGCGATGGAGGGAGACCGCCGCGCGCGGG
>DATABP010000486.1:0-9061 GCA_036259515.1 Thermoanaerobaculia bacterium
CCTGAGCACCCGGCCGCTCCGGGGCGTCGCGTCCCCGGCCGCTCCGGCGCCCGCCGCCGTCCCCGGCCCCTCCGACGAGGAGCTGGTGGCGCGGGCGGGCGCCGGCGAGACGGGGGCCTTCGCGGAGCTGATGCGGCGCCACAACCAGCGCCTGTTCCGGCTCGCCCGCGCCGTGGTGCGCGACGACCGCGAGGCCGAGGACGTGGTGCAGGAGGCGTACGTCCGCGCCTTCACCCACCTCGACCGCTTCGAGGGCCGCGCCCGCTTCGCCACCTGGCTGTCGCGGATCGCGCTCCACGAGGCGCTCGCGCGGGTGCGCCGCGGCCGCCGCTTCGCCGCCCTGGGGGAGGAGGAGACCGTGTCCGACCTGCCGGCATCGCTGCCGCGCGGCCCCGAGGAGCGGGCGGCGAACCGTGAGCTCGCCGCCGCCCTCGCCGCCGCCGTCGACGCCCTGCCCGAGAGCCACCGCGCGGTGTTCGTGCTGCGCGAGGTCGAGGGCCTGTCGACCGCCGAGACCGCCGAGGTGCTCGGCCTCTCGGAGCCGAACGTCAAGGTGCGCCTGCACCGCGCCCGCGCCGCCCTGCGCGCCGACCTCGAGCGCCGCCTGGGCGGCGAGGTCCCCCGCCTGTGGTCCTTCGCCGGCGAGCGCTGCGACCGGGTGGTGACCGGGGTGATGGAGAAGCTCGGCGTGGGGCCGGGGGCCGCCGAGTAGGGCCTCCGGCGGCGGCGCGGCGGGGTCAGCCGCCGACCAGCTCCGCCGCCGCCTGCCGCACCCGGGCGAGCTCGGCCGCGGGCAGCGGGACGAGGCCGAGCTCGGTGAGGTATCCCTCGCCGCCGATCGCCCGGTCGCTGACGTACTCGCGGACGAGCTCCGCCAGCCCCGGCACCCGCCCCACGTGGGCGTCCTTGACGTAGACGAAGAGCGGCCGCGACACCGGGTAGCGGCCGGCGGCGATCGCCTCGAAGGTGGGGGCGACGCCGTCGACGGTGGCGCCGGCGAGCCGGTCGCGGTTCTCGTCGAGGAAGCTGTAGCCGAAGACGCCGAGCGCGTCGGGATTGGCGGCCAGCTTCTGGACGATCAGGTTGTCGTTCTCGCCGGCCTCCACCCAGGCGCCGTCCTCGCGCAGGGTGTGGCAGATCTCCTGGAAACGGCCCTCGTCGGAGTCGGCGAGCGCGGCGATCCACTCCCACTCGCCGCAGCCGGGCTCCAAGACCAGCTCGACGAAGGCGTCGCGAGTGCCGGAGGTCGGCGGCGGCCCGAGCACCTCGATCTCCCGCGCCGGCAGCGACGGATCGATCTGGTGCCACGAGGTGTAGGGGTTGTCGACCAGCTTGCCGGCGGCGTCGCCCTGCGGCACCTGCCTGGCGAGCGCCAGGAAGAGCTGCCGCCGGGTGAGCGCGAACGGCTCGCCGCCGGCGGCGTGGGCGACCACGATGCCGTCGTAGCCGATCCGGATCTCGGTGATCCCGCGGACCCCGTTGCCGGCGCACAGCTCCACCTCGGACGGCTTGATCGCCCGCGAGGCGTTGGCGACGTCGGGGTGCTCGCCGCCGACCCCGGCGCAGAACAGCTTGAACCCGCCGCCGGTGCCGGTCGACTCGACCACCGGAGCGGAGAGATCGGTGGTGCGCGCGAGCTGCTCGGCGACCTTGGTGGTGAACGGATAGACCGTCGAAGAGCCGACGACGCGGATCTGCTCGCGCAGCGGAGCGGAGTCGGCGGCGGCGGAGTCGCCGGCGGGGCCCCGCGCGGCGGCGGGGCCGCAGGCGGCGACGAGGAGGACGAGGGCGACGGCGGCCGCCGGGGCGGCGGTCCGGGTCCGGGCTGCGAGCATTTCGAGGGCTCTCCTTGCAGGGTCGAGGTTGACGGCCGGCGCGCGTGCGGCCGGCGGGGAGATGTCTATCCGGCCTCTGTGACGCGCCGGTGACGGCGCGACGACCCGGAGGCGACGAGAGGGCGGCGGAGGGGCGGGCGTTCGTGACCAGCCCGCCGCCGCGGGGCGACCGAGACCGCCGGCGCGGCCGCCGCCGCGTAGACTCTCCGCCGATGATCCGCTACCTGACGCCGGTCCCCGCCGCCGGCGCCGGCGGGCGGGTCGGCGAGGTGTACCGCCGGGTGCGGCGCGACTTCGGGCTCCTGCCGGAGCCGTTCCTGCTCCACTCGCCGGTCCCCGACCTCCTCGCCGGCGCCTGGTGCGCGCTGCGCGAGACGCTGCTGGCCGGCGTAGTGCCGCGCCCCGTCAAGGAGCTCGTCGCCGCGGCGGTCTCGCGGGCCAACCGCTGCCCGTACTGCGTCGAGGCGCACACCACGATGGCGGAGGCCGCGGGACTCGCCGGCGCCGCCTGGCGGCTGCGGCTGGGCCGCCCCGCCCTGGGCGACGAGCGCCTCGACGCCGCCGCCCGCTGGGCCGCCGCCACCCTCGATCCCGACGCCCCGGCCCTCCGCCAGCCGCCCTTCCCGCCCGAGGCGGGACCCGAGATGCGCGGCACCGTCTGCTGCTTCCACTACGTCAACCGGCTGGCCACCGTCTTCCTCGGCCCCGGCATCTTTCCCCTGCCCGGCCGCTGGCTCCGCGCCGGCGCCCTCGCCGCCGCCGCCCGCCGCCTCCGCCCGCACGCCCGCGCGACGCTCCCGCCGGGCGAGTCGCTCGACCTCCTCCCCGACGCCCCGCCGCCGCGGGAAGCCGCCTGGGCGGCGACGAGCCCGACCGTCGCCGGCGCCCTCGGGCGCTGGGTCACGGCGGTGGAGAGGGCGGGCCGGCAGGCCCTCTCGCCGGCCGTGCGCGAGCGGGTCGCCGGCCACCTCGCCACCTGGCGCGGCGAGCCGCCGCCCCTGGGCACCGCCTGGATCGACGCGGCGCTGGCCGGCCTCCCCGGCGACGACCACCCCGCCGCCCGCCTCGCCCTCCTCGCCGCCCGCGCCCCCCACCGCGTCCTCCCCGACCACGTCGCCGCCCTCCGCGGCGTCCGCCCCGGCGACCCCACCCTCCTCGCCACCGTCGCCTGGGGCGCCGGCCAGGCGACGTTGCGGGTGGCGAGCTGGCTGGCGCCGGGAGACGAAGGCTGAGCTCCAGCTCGTTTCGGCGGTAGGCTCCTCGCCGAGCTGCCGCCTGGCCCGGCACGCGTCGACAGCCGGCCTGCCGGAACAGGTGGATTTCGAGAGGAGATCTGCCGATGCGATCGCGCGCCACCCCCGTCGTGCTGCTCGTCCTCGCCCTCCTGCCGGCCCTCGCCGTGGAGCCCCAGGCGCCGCCGGACCCGCCGCCCTTCCAGAACCTCCAGGTCCTGCCGGACGACATCCCCCGCCAGGAGCTGGTCGACACCATGAAGGGCTTCACCCGCGCCCTCGGCGTCCGCTGCAACCACTGTCACGTCGGCCAGGGCGACGATCTCTCGACCTACGACTTCCCCTCCGACGCCAAGCACGAGAAGCGCTCGGCGCGGGTGATGATGGAGATGGTGCGGGCGATCAACGGCGAGTACCTGCCGCGGCTGGAGCACGATCATGGGGAGCACGGGGAGGCGCACGCGCACGACCACGCGGCGGGGCACGCGGCGGAGCACGCGGCGCCCCCCGCGTCGGCGAGGGTGACCTGCATGACCTGCCACCGAGGACAGCCGACGCCGCAGGTCGAGTCGGCGCCGCCGCCGGCGGAGCCGGCCCCCGAAGCGCCCCAGCCGGAGGGGTGACGAGGCTCTCGATTCCCGCAGCTCCCCGGGCGGGACACCTCGCCCGCCGTCCCGCCCGCGGCCTACCCCTCCGGCACGTTCGCCCGCAGCTCGTCCACCCACGCCCGCGACGAGGCATCGCTCGGCGCACGCCAGTCGCCCCTCGGCGACAGCGAGCCGCCCGAGCCGACCTTCGGCCCGTTCGGGGCCGCCGAGCGCTTGAACTGGGAGAGCTCGAAGAAGCGGTGGAGGAAGATCTCGAGCCAGCGGCGGATGGCGGCGAGATCGTACTCGTTCTTCTTCTCGTCGGGGAAGCCGGGGGGCCAGCGGCCGCGCGCGCGGTCGGACCAGGCGTGGTGGGCGAGGAAGGCGACCTTCGAGGGGCGGAAGCCGTAGCGGGTGACGAAGTAGAGGTGGAAGTCCTGGAGCTCGAAGGGGCCGACCTTCTCCTCGGTCGACTGGTGGGGGCCCTCGTCGGCCGCCGACTCGCCGCCCTCGTCGCCCGGCACCAGCTCCGGCGAGATCGCGGTGTCGAGGATCGAGCGCAGCACGCGGCTCGCCTCCTCGTCGAGCCGCCCGCTCGCGATCTCCCAGGCGATGAGGTAGCGCACCAGAGTCTTCGGGACCGAGGCGTTGACGTTGTAGTGCGACATGTGATCGCCGACGCCGTAGGTGGTCCAGCCCAGGGCCAGCTCGGAGAGGTCGCCGGTGCCGACGACCAGCGCGTCGTGGCGGTTGGCGAGGCGGAAGAGATGGCTGGTGCGCTCGCCGGCCTGCACGTTCTCGAAGGTGACGTCGTAAACCGGCTCGCCGCGGGCGGCCGGGTGGTCGAGGTCGGCGAGCATCTGGCGGGCCGAGGGACGGATGTCGATCTCCGTCGCGGTCACCCCGAGCGCCTGCATCAGCGCCAGCGCGTTGGCGCGGGTGCGCGCGCTGGTGGCGAAGCCCGGCATCGAGTAGCCGAGGATGCCGTCGCGCGGCAGGCCCAGGCGGTCGAAGGTCTTCGCGGCGACGATCAGCGCCTGGGTGGAGTCGAGGCCGCCCGAGACGCCGAGCACCACCTTCCGGACGCCGGTCGCCCGCAGCCGCTGCTCGAGGCCGTGGACCTGGATGTTGTAGGCCTCGTAGCAGCGCTCGTCGCGCGTCGCCTGGTCGGCGGGGACGTAGGGGAAGCGGTCGACGGCGCGGTCGAGCGGCACCGATCCCGTGGGTGGTTCGAGGCGGAAGGGGACGCGGCGCAGGCGCCGGGCGCGCTCGGCGTGCTCGCCCACGCACTCGCCGAAGCTGGTCATCCGCATGCGGTCCTGGCGCAGCCGCTCGAGATCGACGTCCGCCGTCACCAGCGGCGGGTCCTCGGGGAAGCGCAGCGACTCGGCGAGCCGCTCGCCGTTCTCGTAGATCAGCGCGTGGCCGTCCCAGGCGAGGTCGGTGGTCGACTCGCCGGGGCCGGCGGCGCTGTAGAGGTAGGCGGCGACGCACTTCGCGGACTGGCCGCCGACCAGGGCGCGCCGATAGTCGGCCTTGCCGATCGTCACGTTCGACGCCGAGAGGTTGGCGAGAACGGTGGCGCCGGCGAGCGCCGCCCAGGTCGAGGGCGGCACCGGCACCCAGAGGTCCTCGCAGATCTCGACGTGGAGCGCGAGGTCCGGCACGTCCTCGGCCTCGAAGAGGAGGTCGTTGCCGAACGGCACCTCGCAGCCGGCGAGGCGGATCGTGCCCCGCACCGCCTCGCGGGCCGAGGCGAACTGCCGGCGCTCGTAGTACTCGCGGTAGTTGGGGAGGAAGGTCTTGACCGCGACGCCGAGGAGCCGCCCGCGGTGGACGACGACGGCGCAGTTGAAGAGCTTCGACTCGCTGCGGAGCGGCGCCCCGGCGACGATCAGCGGGGCGAGCTCGCGGCTCGCCGCCACCAGCTCGCCGACCGCCGCCTCGACGGCGTCGAGGAGCGCGTCCTGCTGGTGGAGGTCGTCGATCGCGTAGGTCGAGAGGCCGAGCTCCGGGAAGAGCGCCAGCGCGGCGTGGCGCTCCGCGGCGCGGCGCACCAGCTCGAGGGTGGCCGCCAGGTTGGCCGCCGGGTCGGCGACCCGGGCCGCCGGCACGCCCACCGCCACCCGCAGGAAGCCGTGGCGGTAGATCGAGTCGAACGGCGGCGCGCCGCCGTCCCGGCGCCCGCGGCTCATGCCGCCTCCGGCGCCAGTTTCTCCGGGTTGAGCCCCTCGAGGTCGGGGACGACGAAGCGGCCGTCCTTGCGGACCAGCGTGTCGTCGAACCACACCTCGCCGCCGCCCGCCTCGGGGTCCATGCGCAGCACGAGGTCCCAGTGGATGCGGCTCACGTTGCCGTTGTCGGCCTCGGCGTACGCCTGGCCCGGGGTGAAGTGGATCGAGCCGGCGATCTTCTCGTCGAACAGGACGTCGCCCATCGGGCGGGTGATCAGCGGGTGGAAGCCGAGCGCGAACTCGCCGACGTAGCGGGCGCCGTCGTCGCTGTCGAGGACGCGCGCGAGGTGGTCGGGGCGGCTGGAGTCGGCGTCGACGATCCGCCCTTCGCGGAACGTCAGCCGCACCCGCTCGTGCACGACGCCCTGGTAGACGGTCGGCGCGTTGAACAGGATGGTGCCCTCGACCGAGTCGCGCACCGGCGCGGTGAACACCTCGCCGTCGGGGATGTTGACGTGGCCGTCGCAGGCGATCGCCGGGATGCCGCGGATGGAGAAGGCGAGGTCGGTGCCGGGCGCCACCAGCCGCACCCGGTCGGTCGCCTCCATGCGCGCCACCAGCGGCCGCATCGCCGCCGACATCCGCGGGTAGTCGAGGGTGCAGACGCGGAAGTAGAAGTCCTCGAACGCCGCCGTCGACATGCGCGCGAGCTGTGCCATCGAGGGGTTCGGCCAGCGCAGCACCACCCAGCGGGTGTGCGGCACCCGGATCTCCTGGTGCACCGGCTTCCAGCACAGCGTCTCGTAGAGCTCGATCTTCTCCGCCGGCACGTCGGACCACTCGGAGACGTTCGCCGAGCCGCGGAGGCCGATGTAGGCGTCCATCTGCCGCATGCGGAAGGCCTCGGCCTCGCCGATCCGCCGCATCTGATCGGCGTCGGCGGCGAGCAGCAGCGACCGCCACACCGGCTGGCTCTTGAGCGTCACGAAGGGGCGCGCGCCGGCCGCCGCGACCGTCTCGACGAGTAGGGCGACGAGCCCGGCCGGCACGTCGATCGCCTCGACGAGCACCCGCTCGCCCGGCCGGAGGGCGCAGGAGTAGCCGACCAGCAGCCGGGCGAGCGCTTGGTGACGGGGATCGGCCATCGCGCCGCGGGCCGCTAGGAGGCTTCCGCCGCCGCTGGCGTCTCGACCGCGGCGAGCTGCGTCGTCGGCATCCCCAGCTTCTCGCGCAGCCGGCCCTCGATCTCGTCGGCGAGGTCCGGGTTGTCGCGCAGGAACTGCTTCGAGTTCTCGCGCCCCTGGCCGATGCGCACGTCGCCGTAGCTGTACCAGGCGCCGCTCTTGGTGACGATCTTGTGGTCGACGCCCATGTCGATCAGCTCGCCGGAGCGCGAGATCCCCTCGCCGTAGTCGATGTCGAACTCGGCCTGGCGGAAGGGCGCCGCGACCTTGTTCTTGACCACCTTGACGCGGGCGCGGGCGCCGGCCACCTCCTCGCCCTCCTTGATCGCCGCGATGCGCCGGATGTCGATGCGCACCGAGGCGTAGAACTTGAGCGCCCGGCCGCCGGTGGTGGTCTCCGGGTTGCCGAACATCACCCCGATCTTCTCGCGGATCTGGTTGATGAACACCAGGCAGGTGCGCGACTTGGCGACGATCGCGGTCAGCTTGCGGAGCGCCTGCGACATCAGCCGCGCCTGGAGGCCGACGTGCGAGTCGCCCATCTCGCCCTCGAGCTCGGCGCGCGGCACCAGGGCCGCCACCGAGTCCACGACCACGATGTCGACCGCGTTCGAGCGCACCAGCATCTCGGCGATCTCGAGCGCCTGCTCGCCGTTGTCCGGCTGCGAGACGAGGAGGTCGTCGATGTCGACGCCGAGCTTCTTGGCGTACTCGGCGTCGAGGGCGTGCTCGGCGTCGATGAAGGCGGCCACCCCGCCGCGCTTCTGCGCCTGGGCGATCACCGACAGGGCCAGCGTCGTCTTGCCCGAGGACTCCGGGCCGTACACCTCGACCACCCGGCCGCGCGGGAAGCCGCCGACGCCGATCGCGCTGTCGACCGCCAGCGAGCCGGTGGGGATCGCCGGCACGGCGACCGCTTCGCGCTGTCCCAGCCGCATGATCGAGCCCTTCCCGAATTGACGCTCGATCTGGGTGAGCGCACCGTCGACGGCCTTCAGCTTCTCGCTTCGCTCGGACATGGAGATCTCCGCAGTGGTCGGTTCGCGGTGGATCATACCCCTTTACTGCCGCCCCGTCACCGCCTCCGGCGCGGCGGGCTTCGTCGTCGTCCGGGGAAGACGGAAAACGGCGCGGGGTTCCTTGCGGCGTCGCGGAGGCCGGGGTGGTCGGCCATGCCGTCATCGCATACACTGGCCGAATCCGTCGCCCCACCGCCCCACCGCCCGATCGAACGGGAGACCCGCCTCGTGATGACCCGACCGTCCCGCCTCGCCCTCGCCGCGCTCGCCGCGATCTTCGCCGTCGCCGCGACGGCCGCCGCCCAGGAGACCGACCCCGCCCAGGAGCTCTCCGTTCCGTACCTGGTGCGCGACCTCGACGAGGGGCGCAACGTCTTCGGCGATCCGGGGTGCCACGTCCTCTGCGAGCCTCTCGCCGGCTCCTGGCCGACCCAGCTCACTCCGGCCGGCGACCGGCTCTTCTTCGTCGCCAGCGACGGCGTCGCCGGGTGGCAGGTCTGGGTCACCGAGGGCACCGCCGAGTCGACCCGGGCCGTCGACGTCGGCGCCTGCGGCGATCCGTCGATCGTCGGCAGCTTCGGCGATCGGGTCGTCTTCCACTGCTCGCCGCTCGCCACCAACGAGCGGGCCCTGTGGATCAGCGACGGCACGCCGGAGGGGACGGCGCGGTTGGCCGAGCTGCCCTGCGGGCTCTTCGGCTGCTCGCTCCACGAGCGGTGGCTGCCGCCGGTCGAGGTCGGAACGGCCTTCTACTTCGGCACCCCGGACGAGGTCGCCGGTCTCTTCGAGCTGTGGCGCACCGACGGCACCGCCGCCGGCACCGCGCCGGTCGACCTCGGCGGCGACCGCGTCCGTTCCCTGCTGGCTCACGACGGGCGGCTCTACCTGGTCGCCCAGGCGGTGGCCGGTGGGTACGTCCAGGGCCCGACGCGGCTGCTGCGCCGCGAGGGCGACGGCGCGGTGGGCGAGCTGGCGCGCTCCTGCGGCTTCGCCACCGCGATCGCCGGGGTCGCCGCGCACCGCGCCCGCC
>DATABP010000487.1:0-2164 GCA_036259515.1 Thermoanaerobaculia bacterium
GAGCACCAGCTCGTGGGCGCGCGCGTCGGAGCGCAGCAGCCGGTTGACCGTCATGTGGGCGAGGCTCGGCGCCAGCTCGGCGAGCGTGCGCGTCACCCGCCCGGCGGCGACGCCGCGGGCCAGCTCGTCGACCACCGGCGCCGCCGCCGCCGAGCGCCGGACGAAGGCCGCCAGCGCCGGCGCCAGCGGGTGGCCGGGGTCGTCGCCGGCGTCGAGCAGGCGGTCGAGCTCGGCCTGCTCGCGGCGCAGCCGCGCCGACATCCGCTTCTTGAGCGCGGCGTCGGCGCGGTGCTCGCGGGCGAAGGCGGCCTGCATCGCGGCGAGGGCGGAGAGCGCCGTCTCCCCGTCGAGGCGGAGGTCGGCGAGCAGACGGTCGAGCCCGGCGAGCGCCAGCCGCCACACGACGTCGGCCGAGGCGTCGCCGGCGAGGAGGTCGAGCACCGCCACCGCCGCCTCGCTGTCGGCCTCGAACAGCCGCTCGCAGAGCGCCACGCCGGCCGGCCCGCCGTAGCGCTCGACCTCGCGCTCGTAGGTGCCGAGCTCGACCTTCCACACCTGGCCGTCGGCGGCGAGCGGCGCCAGCGCGTCGTCGAGCGCCGGCAGCACCTCGCCGGCGAGCCGCCGCGGATCGCCGTGGAGGCGCAGCCGCAGGTGCCAGTCGGGGTCGCCGTAGCGGAGGAAGAACCAGCGGTCGGCGGCGCCGGCGGCGAGCGCCGGGCGCACCACGCGGTCCACCGCGTGGCGCAGCACGCGGTCGGCGGTCGCCGTGCCGGTGTAGAGGCGCACGTAGAGCCACTCCGAGCCGGGCGGGAAGCTGCGCGCGGCCGGCAGCGGCGGCGGCGGCGCGGCGGCGCGGGTCGGCTCGCGCCGGCGCACGAACGGCACCAGGAGCTCGTGGGCGAACCGCCCGGCGGGCCCGGTGGCGCACAGCTCGTCCGGCGCCGGGAAGAGCTCGGCGAGCTGCACCCGCGGCCGGCCGCGCACGAGGCCGAGGAAGGCGTCGACCGCGAGCGGGTTGTCGAGGTCGACGACCAGCTCGTTGTCGCCGTCGGGCAGCACCGCCCAGCGCGGCACCCCGCGCCGCTCCCGCCAGGCGCGGACGGCGGCGTAGCGGTCCGCGTCGTCGCGCCGGTCGAGGGCAGCGATCTCGTCGCCCGACGCCGCCCAGCGGGCGCGCGCCAGCACCAGCCGCCCGGCGGTCACCCGCGGCAGGAACGGGAACGCCTCGAGCAGCCCCCAGCGCCAGCCGAGGCCGGCGCGCACGCCCTGCGACTGGAGCGCGGCGAGGAAGCGGTAGACGCCCATGCCGCGGGCGGAGAAGTTGTGCGCGTTGGTCAGCCGCGGCAGCACCCGGCGGCCGGTCGAGGCCGAGCGCAGCACGACGCGGTCGCCGGAGACGGTGACCAGGAGGTCGGCGAGCGGCAGGCGCCGCTCGGGGGGCGCGCCGCCGCGGCCGAGGAAGGCGATCTCCCACCCGCGCAGCACCGGCCGCGACAGGATGTTGCCGATCCTCCCCTCCGGCAGGTGGACGATCTCGGCGAAGATCGCGTCCGGCTCGAGCGCCTCCTCGGCGGAGAGCAGCGCCCGCACCCGCGCCTCGAGGTCCGGGTCGGCGTCGCAGAAGCGGGCCATCAGTCGTCCGCCGCAGGGGCCGTAGACGCCGCGCAGGAGCACCCGGAAGTCGCCCGCCGCGAGCGCCTCGGGCGAGCGCGCCGCCACCGTCGCCAGCACCTCGAAGGCGTCGGAGAGCGGCGGCGCGTCGTCGCCCCCGAGGCCGGCGAGGTCGGCGTCGGCGAGGTCGATCGCGGTGGCGCCGGCGGCCAGCGCCGCGCCGAGCCGCGCCGCCAGCCGCTGCTCGACCTCGCCCCACGGCACCCGCGGCGTCGCCTCGGGGGCGGGCAGGTCGAGACCTTCGAGGAGCGGCGAGACGTCGGCGCCGCGGCCGCGGTCGAAGCCGATCCCCGACTCCTCGTCGAGCGCCTCGGCGAGCGGCACCTCGCGGTCGCGGCCGTAGCGCTCGGCGAAGTCGCGGCGGAAGCGGTCGAGGAGCTCGTCGGCGGGGGCCGGCGCGGCGAGGCGGGCGAGGATCGCCACCCCGCGCCCGAGCTCGGCGAGCACCTCCGGGCCCACCGCCGCCTCCGGCGCCGGGCGCACGAGGTCGACC
>DATABP010000488.1:0-4380 GCA_036259515.1 Thermoanaerobaculia bacterium
CGGCCGCCGCCTCGACGAGGTCTTCCACCTCGTCTCCGAGGCGAGCGGCCGCCGCCTCGACGCGCCGCCGCTGCCGCCGGCGATCGAGGGCCGCCGCCACGGCCACCGCTCGCCGCTGATGGAGCCGACGCTCCTCGTCCGCCGCGACGGCCAGCGCTTCGCGGTGGAGAGCACCACGGCGCCGATCCGCGACGGCGAGGGCCGCGAGACCGGCGCCGTGCTCGTCTTCCAGGACGTCTCCGACCAGCGCCTCCTCGCCCTCCAGCTCGCCCACCAGGCGAGCCACGACGCGCTGACCGGGCTCCTCAACCGCAGCGCCTTCGACTCCTTCCTCGAGTCGCTGCTCGCCGGCGGCCGCGGCGAGGCCTCCCACGCGCTGGCCTACATCGACCTCGACCAGTTCAAGGTGGTCAACGACACCTGCGGCCACTTCGCGGGCGACGAGCTGCTCATCCAGGTCGCCGGCCTCCTCCGCGACCTGGTGCGCGAGAAGGACGTGGTGGCGCGGCTGGGCGGCGACGAGTTCGGCATCCTGCTGCCCGCCTGCCGCCTGGAGGAGGCCGAGGCGCGGGTGCGGGGCTTCCACGAGGCGCTCTCGGCGGTGCGCTTCACCTGGCAGGACACCACCTTCCCGCTCGGCGCCTCGGTCGGCGTGGTGCCGGTCGACGAGCGCTTCGCCGACCGCGCCGACCTCCTCTCCGCCGCCGACCACGCCTGCTACGTCGCCAAGGAGAAGGGCCGCGGCCGGGTGCAGGTCTACCAGCCGGAGGAGGCCGAGTTCGTCCGCCGCACCGGCGAGATGGAGTGGGTGATCCGCCTCCAGCAGACCTTCGACCAGCAGCGCTTCCGCCTCTGGGCGCAGGAGATCCGCCCGCTCGCTCCGCGCCGCCGCCCGTACTTCGGCTGCGAGCTCCTGCTGCGCATGGTCGGCGAGGACGGCCGTCTCCACCCGTCGAGCGACTTCGTGCGCGCCGCCGAGCGCTACGGCCTGATGCAGCGCGTCGACCGCTGGGTGGTCGAGCACGCGATGGCGGCGCTCGCCCGTTTCCCCGAGCCCGCCCGCGCCCGCCTCGACGCCTGCGCGATCAACCTCTCGGCGCTGTCGCTCTCCGACGAGTCGTTCCACGACTTCCTCGACGAGGCGGTCGCCCGCGCCCCCCTCCCGGCCGCCAACCTGTGCTTCGAGATCACCGAGACCGCCGCGGTCGAGAACCTCCCCCGCGCCCGCCGCCTGCTCGCCCGCCTGCGCCGCCGCGGCTGCTGCTTCGCCCTCGACGACTTCGGCTCCGGCATGGCTTCCTACGGCTACCTGAAGGACCTCCCCGTCGACTACCTCAAGATCGCCGGCACCTTCGTCACCGACATGGTCTCCGACCGCCTCGACCGCGCGATGGTGGAATCGATCCACCAGATCGGCCACCTGATGGGCGTCGCCACCGTCGGCGAGCACGTCTCGAGCGAGCCGATCCACGACCTCCTGGTGGAGATCGGGGTCGACTACGGCCAGGGCAACTGGATCAGCCCGCCGCGGCCGCTGGAGGAGCTGGCGGGCTAGCCGCCGTCGGTCAGCCGAGCAGAACCACTTCCGCGCGCGAGGGGTCGAGGCGCTCCAGACCTGGTACGTCGTCGAACGCGCGGTCGGGCGAGACGATGGTGAAGACGCCTCGCTCCAGCGCGGTGGCGGCGTGCAGGGCGTCGCGCATCTCGAGGCGCGGCAGGGACGCGAAGAGCGACAGCCCCAACAGGAGGTCGGAGCGGGTCACGTCGTGCAGACGGCAGAGGGCGGCGACGTCCCGCGCCTCGCGGGCCGCGGCCTCACGATCTCCCGAGCGACGGGAACGAACGTGCGCGTACTCCTGGAGAAGCTCGACGCTGGCTTCGCCGTGCAACACACCGGCCGCCGCCAACTCCACCAGTCGGCGGCAGGGCTCCCGGTACGGGTGCTCCCGTCCGACCGCGTACAGGAAGACCGCGGTGTCGTAGAGGAAGCGCCTCAAACCGTCCCGGCGACCTCGAGGAGGTCCTTCTTCATCCCTGGCCAGTCCTCGACCGGCATGGGCGGCGCGGCGAGCAGGCGGTCGCCGGCGGCCCGGCGGTCCGTCTCCTCGTCGAGCAGTCGGTCGACGGCTTCGCGCACCACCGAGGCAACCGGAGCGCCGCGGCGCTCCGCCTCGCGCTCCAGACGTTGGTAGCGCTCCTCGTCGAGCAGGACCTGGAGGCGGCGGTTGAGCTTCGACATGCTCATAGATTAGCAGGTCGTCGATGCCCCTCAGCTTCACCCCTCGAACAGCCAGAGCTGCCCCTCCCCCACGCCGATCAGGTTCGACGCCGTCACGCCGAGGAGGCGGACCGGGCGCTCCGCGGCCTCGGTGCGGTCGACCAGCAGCTCCCTCGCCGTCAGCGCGATCGTCTCCTCCGCCGCGGTGGGGAGCGCCAGGGTGCGCGATCTCGTCACCGTCGTGAAGTCGTCGTAGCGGACCTTGAGCACCACCGTGCGCGCCGCGAGGTCCCGCCGCGCCAGCGCGTCCGCCACCTCGCCGGCCATGCGGGCCACCTCCGCCGCCATCTCCTCCACCGCGGTCAGGTCTCGCGCATACGTGTTCTCGGTGCCCAGGCTCTTCCGCTCGCTGCTCGTCTCGACCGGGCGGTCGTCCCGCCCCCAGGCGAAGTCGTGGAGCGCCTGACCGTGGCGGCCGAAGCGCGCGCTCAGCCGCTCGACCGGCAGCGCCCGTAAGTCCGCGACCGTCGCCACTCCCAGCTCCGCCAGCGCCCGCTCGGTCGCCGGGCCGACGCCGTGGAGGCGTCGCACCGGCAGCGGCGCAAGGAAGCCCTCCACCTCCTCCGGGCGCACCACCGTCAGGCCGTCCGGCTTGTCCTGGTCGGAGGCGATCTTCGCCACCAGCTTGTTGGGCGCCACGCCCACGCTGACCGTCAGGCCGCGCTCGGCGCGCACCCGACGGCGGATCTCCTTGGCGATGGCGGTGGCGCTGCCCCAGGGGCCGAGGTGGTCGGTGAGGTCGAGGTAGGCCTCGTCGATCGACACCGCCTGGACCTGGGGAGTGAACTCGGCGTAGAGGGCGAAGATCGCCTGCGACTCGCGGCGGTAGCGGGGGAAGTCCGGGGGCAGGAAGACGGCGTGGGGGCAGCGGCGCAGGGCCTCGGCGGAGCTCATCGCCGAGCGCACGCCGTAGCGGCGGATCTCGTAGCTCGCCGCGGCGTCGTCGCCGATCGCCACCGGCCGGCCGGCGAGCGAGGGGTCGTCGCGCATGTGGACCGCGGCGTAGAAGCAGTCCATGTCGGCGTGCAGCACCCGGCGCACGGGCGCATCTTACGCCGCTTCACCGCTCCGCGCTGCCGGCCGGCTCGCAACTTTGCAAATGCAGTACACTGCGCGCTCCATGTCCACCGACGTGGGGCCCGACCGGCCCGCCGGCCACCGCTGGGAGCTCACCCCGGAGGCGCTCGCCAGCCTGCTCTCGTTCCTGGGCGACGATCCGAACGAGTCCGGGCGCCACTACGAGCTGGTGCGCAAGCGGCTGATCCGCATCTTCGTGTGGCGCGGCTGGCCGCAGCCCGAGGAGCTCGCCGACGAGACCTTCAACCGCGTGGCGCACAAGCTGGCCGGCGGCCTGGAGATCGAGGCCGAGGACCCGCTGCGCTTCTTCTGCGGCGTCGCCTACCGGGTGGCGAAGGAGGTGATGCGCAGCCATCAGCGCGAGCGCGAGACGCTGGCCGAGGTGCGCCACCTGCCGCCGCCGGTCGCGGCCGACGCCGAGAACGAGGAGCGGCTGACCTGTCTCGACGACTGCCTCGACCACGTCGGCGACCGCCAGCGCGACATGATCCTGCGCTACCACGCCGGGGTCGGCCGCGAGCGGATCGACGGCCGCCGCGCGCTGGCCGAGGAGCTCGGCGTGCCGCTCAACGCGCTGCGCATCCGCGCCCACCGCCTGCGCGAGGCGCTGGAGTCCTGCGTTCGCGATTGCCTGAAGGTGAAATGAAAACTCTGAAGGCGCCACCTCCGGACGGCGAGGCGAGCGTCCGCTCCCCGAGAGCGGGACGCCCGCACCGCCCGAGGAACCCGAGAGCCCGACGATGAGCCCGAACCCGAGCCAAGACGACCGCGCCAGCCGCTACCTGCTCGGCCTCCTCTCCGAGGGCGAGCGCGAGCGCTGGGAGGAGGCGCTGCTGCACGACCGGCACGCCTTCGAGGCGACGCTGACGGCGGAGGACGACCTGATCGACGCCTACGCGCGCGGCGAGCTGGCGCGCCGCGAGCGCTCGGCGTTCGAACGCAGCTTCCTGGTCCGCGAGGGGATCGCCGAGCGGCTGGCCTTCGCCCGCGCCCTGGCGACGGCGGCGAAGCGACGCGCGCGCGGC
>DATABP010000489.1:0-5943 GCA_036259515.1 Thermoanaerobaculia bacterium
CTTCCCGGGCTGGACGCGCGGGCCGCTCGCCGCGCGGCCGGCGGGGCGGCGGCCAAACAGGCACCGCGACAGGGTTTCCCGAACCGGCCTTGACGCCGCGAAGTCGGCTTCTGTAGCGTCGGCCGCGATCACTGGAAAAAGCAGCGCCCAGTCAAAGGAGCAGCACCATCCCACATCCGGCGGAACCCGACAACCGCACGTGGGTTCACCCGCGAAACGTCCGCCTCCGCCGTCCCGCACCGAATCCACCGGGGAGCCGCGGTCGACGGCCTGCCGGTCGACCGTCTGCCTCGCCGTTCATCGATTCAACCCTCATTCTCTGGAGGAGTGCATGAGAAGCCGCTGGAGCCACCCGCTCGTCCTGGCCGTGGTCGCCGTGCTGATCGCCGGCGCCTGGGCCCCGCTCGCCTCGGCGCAGTCGGTCACCACCGGCCGGCTGAGCGGCCGCGTGGTCGCCGAAGCCGACGGCGCCGCCCTGCCGGGGGCGCAAGTCCTCGCCATCCATCTGCCGACCGGCACCCGCTACGACACGCTCACCCGCGGCGACGGCCGCTTCGACATCCTCAACGTCCGCGTCGGCGGCCCCTACGAGGTCACCGTCACCATGGACGGCTTCGTCGAGACGGTGCGCAACGAGGTCTTCGTGGCGCTCGGCGAGGAGGAGACCCTCGAGGTCGCGATGCCGATCGAGACCATCGAGGAGACGGTGACGGTGGTCGGCGAGGAGAGCCCGATCATCAACCCGTCGGCGACCGGCGTGGCGAGCAACATCTCGGTCGAGACGATCGAGGCGCTGCCGATCGTCGAGCGCTCGCTCCAGGAGATCGCCAAGCTCTCGCCGTACTTCGCCGCCTTCGGCGAGAACGACGAGGAGACGGTGATCGCCGTCGCCGGCCGCAACAACCGCTACAACAACATCCAGATCGACGGCGCGGTGAACAACGACGTCTTCGGCCTCTCCGGCACCGGCACCCCGGGCGGCGTGGCCGAGGCGCAGCCGATCTCCTACGACGCCATCCAGGAGCTCCAGCTCCTCGTCTCGCCCTACGACGTGCGGCAGGGCGGCTTCTCGGGCGGCGGCATCAACGCGATCACCCGGAGCGGCACCAACGCCTGGACCGGATCGGTCTACTGGTACAACCGCGACGAGGGGCTGGTCGGCGAGGGGCCCTTCGACGAGGACCTCGGCGCCTTCTCCGAGGACGAGTACGGCGCCCGCGTCGGGGGTCCGCTGGTGCGCGACAAGGCGTTCTTCTTCTTGAGCGGCGAGGTCTCCGAGCTCGAGCGGCCGACCGGCTTCGCGGCCGACGGCTCGGCGCCGCAGAACTTCCAGAACCCGGCGGCGCTCGCCGAGATGCGCCAGATCCTGATCGACCAGTACGGCTTCGATCCGGGCGGCCTCGGGGAGTTCGTCCGCGACACGCCGAGCGACAAGCTGTTCGGCCGCATCGACTACAACGTCGCCGAGAACCACCAGCTGGTGCTGCGCCACAACTGGGTCGACGCGACGAACGACATCATCCGGCCGGATACGCGCTTCTACGACTTCCCGAGCTGGAACTACAACTTCGACAGCGAGACGAACTCGACGGTCGGCCAGCTCAACAGCGTGCTGTCGAACAACCTGTTCAACGAGTTCCGGATCACCAATCAGACGATCCGCGACCATCGTTACGGCGACGACCCGTTCCCGGCCGTGACGGTGGAGTTCGGCGACGGAACGGAAGCGACGGCCGGAATCGAGAACTTCTCGACGGCCAACCGGCTCGACCAGGACATCATCGAGATCTCGGACGAGGTGAACTGGATCGTCGGCGATCACCAGGTGACGGTCGGCACGGCGAACGAGCTGATGGAGTTCGAGAACGTCTTCATCCGCAACTCGCTCGGCACCTACGAGTTCCGCAGCCTGGAAGACTTCCGGCGCGGGTGGGCCGCCCAGTACGAGTTCAGCTTCGCGGTCAGCGGCGATCCCCAGGAGCCGGCGCAGTTCGAGGTGCAGAAGCTCGGCCTCTACGCCGGCGATCGCTGGCAGATCAACCCCAACCTGAACGTCGTCTACGGCCTCCGCTTCGACGTTCCGTACTTCCCCGACGAGCCGTCGTTCAACCCCGAGATCGAGGAGACCTTCGGCTTCCGCACCGACGAGGTCGCCGACGGCAACCTGCAGTGGTCGCCGCGGGTCGGCTTCAACTGGGACATCTCGGGCGACGGCAGCCAGCAGCTCCGCGGCGGCGTCGGCTACTTCACCGGGCGGCCGCCCTACGTGTGGATCTCGAACCAGTACGGCAACACGGGCGTCGACTTCTTCCGCTTCACCGCCCGTGTCAGCGGCCCGGTCGGCCCGGACAACCACATCGCCTTCCGGCCGGACCCGTTCGACCAGTACAAGGACCCGGCGGAGCTCGGCGTCGAGGTGTCGACCAACGAGGTCAATCTCGTCGACCCCGACTTCGAGTACCCGTCGGTGCTGCGGGCCAGCCTCGGCTACGACCGCGAGCTCGGCTTCTTCGGGTTGATCGGCAGCGCCGAGGTGCTGTGGTCGGAGGTCGACCAGGACATCCACTACCAGAACCTCAACCTGCGGCCGACCGGCGAGACGGCGTTCGACGGCCGTCCCAGGTTCACCCGCCTCGACCGCTCGTTGGGCGACGTCATCCTGCTGACCAACAGCGGCAAGGGCGACACCTTCAACGCCACCGTGAAGGTCGAGCGTCCCTTCCGCAACGGCTGGTACGCGATGGCCGCCTACACCTACGGCGAGTCGAACGCGGTCAACCCGGGGACCTCGAGCCAGGCGATCTCCAACTGGCGCTTCCTGCCCAACAAGGGCAACCCGAACCTCGACGTCAACGCGCGCTCGCAGTTCGAGATCGAGGACCGCTTCATCGCCAACGCCAGCTACACCTTCGACTACGGCACCGGCTGGGGCACCACCGTCTCGATGTTCTACAACGCGCAGTCGGGGCAGCCGTACTCGCTGATCTTCAACGGCGACGTCAACGGCGACGGCCAGTTCGGCAACGACCTCCTCTACGTGCCGGGGAGCTGCGACGAGGTGATCATCACCAACGGCGACTGTGCGCTCCTCATGTCGCTGTTCGACGCCGTCGAGGGGACGGAGGGTGGCCAGATCGTCGACCGCAACCACGCCACCGCGCCGTGGCTGCACCGGATCGACCTCAAGCTCTCGCAGAAGGTTCCGGTGCTGTCGCGCTACAACGCCGAGGTCACCCTCGACGTCCTCAACCTCGCCAACCTGTTCGACAGCGACGCCGGGATGGTCGAGTTCGTCGAGTTCGGCACCTTCCAGGCCGTTCGCTTCAACGGCATCGACGCGGCGACCGGCAAGCCGATCTATCAGCTCCAGTTCCAGGACCCGGACGATCGCTTCACGACCGACGACCTGCGCTCGCGCTGGCAGGCGAAGCTCGGCCTGCGCTTCAACTTCTGATCGCTTCGCGGCGCCTTTGCGCCGTGCACAGGGGGCCGCCTGCGGGCGGCCCCTTTTCTTTGTGCGCCCGGCAGGGCGCGCAGCGCCAAGAACGACCCGGGTCCCTTCTACTGATCGTCCCGCTTCTCCACGCGACCGGCACTTTATACATGTCTGGAACATCGCAGGCGATTCTGTCAATCGCAAGGAGGAACAGAAGTGAGATTTGCGAGCGTCATTGCGCTGCTAGCCGCCTGCGGAACCTTCGCGGCGGCGGAGCCCACCACGATTCGGACCGCCTCTTCGCCACCGGAAACCGTTCATCCGACCCGCTTCCGGGCTCACTACGGCGCGAATGCTTGCAGCCCGCTGGACACGATCGCCGTCGGTCGCTTCGAGCCAGTCGTCGCCACGATCGCGAGCGAGATCGAAGTCGCCATTCACGTCGATGCCGAGCTCATCGGGACCGAAACCATTCGACTCGCGGAGATGCCGACCTCGCCGGTGCGACTGGAGATCCTGCGATTCCAGCCGCAAGTTCGCCAGCGGTTGATCACCCGCGCCCTCGACGGCGCCGTGGTCGATGCGCGGAGCCCGTCTTTGATGCCCGAGATCGTGCGCCTGACAGCCGTGCGGGAACCCGCGATCGCTTCAGATCTGCCGACCGCGCAGATCGTTCGCTCCACCTGGCAGGCGAGAAGCGGCTTCGAGAACTATTTGAGGCCGCAACCTTCTGTTCGACCCACCGAAACGGAGCTGACGCGCCTCCTCCGCGCAAGCGCAGGAAGTTGCTTCTCCCAGTGCCACGAAGAGCGTCTGTTGTGCGAGGAACAGCGTTGCGATTTCAGTCCCTGCGCCGGTTGCGATGCCCAGTATGACGACTGCGCCGATCTCTGCCCCTGCGACACCGATCCGGTCCTGGTTCGGCAATTCGCGACGCAAGAGCGAATCATCGTCTCCGGTCCCCACGGGTCGGTCTGCCTGAAAGACGCGTTCAGTACCGGAAACGTCTTCTACGATGTCTACACGGTCTTCACGCGGACCAGAACCTATCGCGTGTGGGAGGACTGCCACGGCGACCAGACGACCGAGCTCGTCAGCACCCAAGACAGCGGCAACCACACCTGCTATGCGATCTCGGATCAATTCTGCTCGCCGGCTGCCGGGCCGCCGCCGGTGTGCCGAATCCCCTGATCGCGCTACGCCGTGCCCGGCCCGCCGCCCCCCGGCGGTGCCGGGCGCGAGGCGATGGCGCGGATCAGCTCGGCGACCACGTCCTTGAGCTCGAGGGTGTAGTCGGCGAGGTCGCGGAGGCGCTCCTCGAGGCGCTCGGCGTCGGCGCGCACCATGCTGCCGGCGCGCGGGCGCAGCTTGTGGGCGAGGCGCTCGTCGAGGGACTGGAGCTGGTCGTAGGCGGCCTTGAGGCGTTGGGGGTCCATCGGTCCTCCGGGTGGGAAGGGAGCGGTCAGGGCGGCGCCGGGACGGCGAGCTCCATCGTGTAGGCGACGAGGACGTCGATCTCGGCGGCGGTGAGCTTGTTGCCGAAGGGCGGCATGGAGCCCTCTCCCTCGACGATGCGCTCGCGCACCGCGTCGCCGTCGGCATCGGCGATCATCTCCGAGACGGTGAGGTCGAGGCCCTCCATCTTCTTCGCCGCCCGCGGGTTGCCGGTGCCGTCGACGCCGTGGCAGCGGGCGCACTGATGGTAGTAGAGGCCCTCCGGGGTCGACGGATCGGGGCCGCAGGCCACCGCCAGCAGCGCCCCCGCCGCCAGGCCGGCCGCCGCCACGCCGGTCGTGCGCCTCAATCCTCCTCCCGCCGGTGGACCTCCGTCGAGGTCGCCTGGTCGCGCGGGCGCACCACCAGGAGGTCGACGTTGACGTGCGGCGGGCGGGTGGCGGCCCAGGCGATGCAGTCGGCGACGTCCTCGGCGGTCAAGGGCGTCATGCCGCGGTAGACCGCCGCCGCGCGCGCCGCGTCGCCGCCGAAGCGCACGGCGGAGAACTCGGTCTCGACCAGCCCCGGCGCCACCTCGGTCACCCGCACCGGCTTGCCGAGGAGCTCGAGCCGCAGCGTGCGGGTGAGCGCCGCCAGCGCGTGCTTCGCTGCGGTGTAGCCGGCGCCGCCGCGGTAGGTCTCGAAGCCGGCGGTGGAGCCGACGTCGATGACGTGCCCCTCGCCCGAGGCCTCGATCGCCGGCAGCAGCGCGCGGGTCACCCGCACGGTGCCCAGGACGTTGGTCTCCCACATGCGCCGCCAGCGCTCGTCGTCCGCCTCGGCGATCGGGTCGAGGCCGAGCGCGCCGCCGGCGTTGTTGACCAGGAGGTGGACGGGCGAGCCGACGGCGGCGGCGAAGGCGTCGACGCTCGCCGGGTCGGTGACGTCGAGCGGCAGGGCGCGGGCGCCGGCGGCGGCGGCGACCTCGCGCAGGCGGTCGAGCCGGCGGGCGCCGCCAAACACCGCGAAACCGGCCCCGGCGAGCGCCGCCACCGCCGCGGCGCCGATCCCCG
>DATABP010000490.1:0-5413 GCA_036259515.1 Thermoanaerobaculia bacterium
AGATGGTGATGCCGGGCGACAACGTCAACCTCGAGGTCGAGCTGATCGCCCCGATCGCGATGGAGAAGGGCGTGCGCTTCGCCATCCGCGAGGGCGGCCGCACCGTCGGCGCCGGCACCGTGACGGAGATCCTGAAGTAGCTGGAGAGATCTGCGCCAACGGGCAACCGCGGGCAAGGGCAAGAGCAAGGGAAGAAAGACCATGGTCAACGAGAAGATCCGCATTCGCCTCAAGGCGTTCGACTACCGCATCCTCGACACCTCCACGCACGAGATCGTGGACACGGCGCGGCGCACCGGGGCGCGGGTGGTCGGACCGATCCCGCTGCCCACGCACATCGCCCGCTACACGGTCAACCGCTCGCCGCACGTCGACAAGAAGAGCCGCGAGCAGTTCGAGATCCGCACCCACAAGCGGCTGCTCGACATCTTCGAGCCGACCAGCCAGACGGTAGACGCGCTGATGAAGCTCGAGCTGCCGGCGGGCGTCGACGTCGAGATCAAGGCTTTCGGCAAGTAGTTGCCGAGAAACGTATCGAACCGCGGAGAGGTGTGACGTGGACGGCATCCTGGGAAAGAAGCTGGGCATGACCCAGATCTACATGGACGACGGCACGGCGGTGCCGGTCACCGTCGTCCAGGCGGGCCCCTGCCTGGTGGTGCAGCGCAAGACCACCGACAAGGACGGCTACGAGGCGGTGCAGCTCGGGCTGGTCGAGGAGGGCCGCAAGATCAAGCCGACCGGGCCGCGCGCCGGCCACTTCAAGAAGGCCGGCGTGGCGCCGATGCGCCGGCTGGTCGAGTTCAAGGTGGGCGCCGACGACGAGACGAAGCCGGGCGACCAGGTCAAGGCGGGGGTGTTCGCGGTCGACGACTACGTCGACGTCGCGGCGACCAGCAAGGGCAAGGGCTTCCAGGGGGTGATCAAGCGCCACGGCTTCGGCGGCGGGCGCGCCACCCACGGCTCGATGTTCCACCGCGCGCCGGGCTCGATCGGCTCGTCGGCCTTCCCGTCCCGGGTGTTCCCCGGCCTGCGCCTGCCCGGCCGCATGGGCGGCGAGCGGGTGACGGTGAAGAACCTCAAGGTGGTCAAGGTGGACGAGGAGAACAACCTCCTCTACCTCAGGGGCGCGGTGCCCGGGGCGAAGGACGGCTTCCTCGCCCTGCGCCGGGCGAAGCGCGGCTGAGGAGGAGCGCGAGGATCATGCAGATCAAGGTCAAGAACCTGGCCGGCCAGCCGGTCAAGGACATCGAGCTCCCCGAGTCGGTGTTCGGCTATCCGTACAAGGAGCACCTCGTCCACGAGGCGGTCGAGGCGGTGCGCGCGGCGGCACGGCGCGGCACCCACGCCACGAAGACCCGCGGCGAGGTCTCCGGCTCCGGCCGCAAGCTGTGGCGCCAGAAGGGCACCGGCCGCGCCCGCACCGGCGACATCCGCAACCCGAAGTGGCGCAAGGGCGGCACCGTCCACGGCCCGGTGCCGCGGAGCTACGAGAAGGCGCTGTCGCCGCGCGAGAAGCGGAACGCTCTGAAGAGCGTGCTGTCGCGGAAGCTCGCCGAGGAGCGCATCCTGGTGCTCGACAGCCTGGAGCTCGAGAGCGTCAAGACCCAGGCGCTGGCCGGCGTCCTCGCCGGGCTCGGCGTCGACGGCAAGGCGCTCCTCGTCGACCGCCACGACAACCGCAGCCTGTCGCTCGCGGCGCGCAACAACCGCGCGCTCAAGACCGTCGACGCGCTCGGCGTCAACGTCTACGACGTCGTCGACCGCGGCTGGCTGGTGGTCTCCGAGCCGGCGCTCGGGCGGCTGCTGGAGGTGCTGGCGCGATGAGGATCGAGGAGATCATCCGGCGGCCGCTGATCACCGAGAAGTCGAGCGGCCAGCGCGAGGTCGACAACGTGCTCGCCTTCGAGGTGCACCGCGACGCCAACAAGATCGAGGTCCGGCGCGCCGTCGAGCAGCGCTTCGGGGTCAAGGTCGCCGAGGTGCGGGTGGTCAACGTCCACGGCAAGACGCGCCGCCAGGGCCGCTTCGTCGGCCGCCGGCCGGACTGGAAGAAGGCGTACGTCCGCCTCGCCCCCGGCGAGACGGCTCCCGAGCTCTTCGAAGGCGGCTAGGGGTACAGAGGAGATCATCGTGGCGATCAAGAAGAGAAAGCCGACCTCGCCGGCGAGCCGGTTCCAGGAGTTCGCCTCCTTCGAGGAGATCACCAAGAAGGAGCCGGAGAAGGCGCTGACCCGTGGCAAGCCGGGCTCCGGCGGCCGCAACAACCAGGGCGAGATCACCATCTGGTGGCGCGGCGGCGGCCACAAGCGGCGCTACCGGACGATCGACTTCAAGCGCGACAAGCACGGCATTCCGGCGAAGGTGGCGGCGATCGAGTACGACCCCAACCGGTCGGCGCGCATCGCGCTGCTCCACTACGCCGACGGCGAGAAGCGCTACATCCTGTGGCCGCACCTGCTCGAGGTGGGCGCCCAGGTGACCAGCGGCGCCGAGGCGCCGGTCAACGTCGGCAACGCGCTGCCGCTGGCCAAGATCCCGGTCGGCACGGTGGTCCACAACGTCGAGCTCAAGATCGGCCGCGGCGGCCAGATGGTGCGCTCGGCCGGCGCCGGCGCCCAGCTGATGGCCAAGGAGGGCGCCTACGCGCAGCTCAAGCTGCCCTCGGGCGAGGTGCGGCGGGTGCACGTCGACTGCTACGCGACGGTGGGCCAGGTCGGCAACCTCGACCACGAGAACATCTCGATGGGCAAGGCCGGCCGCAGCCGCTGGCTGGGCCGTCGGCCGCACAACCGCGGCGTGGTGATGAACCCGGTCGACCACCCGATGGGCGGCGGCGAGGGACGCTCCTCCGGCGGCCGCCATCCCACGACGCCGTGGGGCACCCCGACGAAGGGCTTCAAGACCCGCAAGAACAAGCGCACCAAGGGCATGATCGTGCGCCGGCGCAACCAGAAGTAAGGAGAGGACGAGAAACATGGCGCGCTCGCTCAAGAAGGGCTTCTTCATCGACGACCACCTGGCGGCGAAGGTGGCGGCGATGAACGAACGTGGCGACCGGCGGGTGATCAAGACCTGGTCGCGGCGCTCGACGGTGACCCCGGACATGGTCGGCCACACGCTGGCGGTCCACAACGGCACCAAGTTCATCCCGGTCTACGTCTCCGAGAACATGGTCGGGCACAAGCTCGGCGAGTTCGCGATGACGCGCACCTTCCGCGGCCACAGCGGCAAGAAGGCCGAGAAGGGCGCCCGGGCGCGCTGAGCCGGCGAGGAGACGAAACATGGAATTTACCGCCAAGCTCCGCTACTTGCAGGGTTCTCCGCAGAAGGTGCGGCTGCTCGCCGACCAGATCCGCGGCAAGGACGTGCAGGAGGCGGCGAACATCCTGCGGCTGTCGCCGAAGCACGCCTCGAAGCCGATGGAGAAGCTCCTGAAGTCGGCGGTCGCCAACGCCGAGAGCCGCGACGAGGCGGTGGACGTCGACCTCCTCTACGTCAAAGAGATCTTCGTCGACCGCGGGCCGATGGCGAAGCGCCTGCGCCCGGCGCCGATGGGGCGCGCCTTCCGGGTGCTCAAGCGGCAGAGCCACATCACGATCAAGCTCGACACCCGCAAGGGTGGCGGCGAGTAGGGAAGGAAGGTCGAACGTGGGTCAGAAGACGCATCCCTACGGGTTCCGGCTCGGCTACAACAAGACCTGGCACTCGCGCTGGTACGCCGACGCGGCGTATGCCGACACGCTGATCGAGGACGTCACGCTGCGCAGCCGGCTCAAGAAGCGCCTGGCCCACGCCGGCGTCTCGGAGATCGACATCGAGCGCGCCGCCGAGCGCATGCGGATCACCATCCACACCTCGCGCCCGGGGATCATCATCGGCCGCAAGGGGGCGGAGGTCGACAAGCTGCGCGACGACCTGATCAAGCAGCTCGGCCGCGAGGTGCACATCAACATCCAGGAGGTGCAGCGGCCGGAGCTCGACGCGCAGCTCGTCGCCGAGTCGATCGCCGGCCAGCTCGAGCGCCGGGTCTCCTTCCGCCGGGCGATGAAGAAGGCGATGGAGTCCGCCTTCCGCTTCGGCGCCAAGGGGGTCAAGATCATGGTCGCCGGGCGCCTGGGCGGGCACGAGATCGCCCGCACCGAGTGGTACCAGGAGGGGCGCCTGCCGCTCCACACGCTGAAAGCCGACATCGATTACGGGCTCGCCGAGGCGCGCACCACCTACGGGGTGATCGGGGTCAAGGTCTGGGTCTACCGCGGCGATCTCCTGCGCGAGAAGAGCCGCCGCGCCGCCTGAGGCGGAGGCGAGGGAGTCGACACCATGTTGATGCCGAAGAAGGTCAAGTTCAGGAAGGCGCACCGCGGCCGCCGCGCCGGAGACGCCAAGGGCGGCGACTACATCGCCTTCGGCGACTACGCGCTGCAGGCGGTGGAGCCGGCGTGGGTGACCAGCCGGCAGATCGAGTCGGCCCGCGTGGCGATCACCCGCGCGGTCAAGCGCGGCGGCAAGATCTGGATCCGCATCTTCCCGGACAAGCCGTACACCAAGAAGCCGCTCGAGACCCGCATGGGCAAGGGCAAGGGCTCGCCGGAGGGCTGGGTGGCGGTGGTCAAGCCCGGCCGCATCCTCTACGAGCTCGAGGGCGTCACCCCCGAGGTGGCGGCCGAGGCGATGCGGCTCGCCGCGTACAAGCTGCCGATGAAGACCCGCTTCGTCAGCCGTCACGAGGAGCTGCGGTAGTCATGGCGCTCGAGACGAAGGAGCTCAGGGAGCAGTCGGTCGAGGAGCTGGCGAAGCGCGAGCAGGAGCTGGCGGACCAGCTCTTCGCGCTGCGCTTCCAGAAGGTCACCGGTCAGTTGGAGAAGCCGTCGCGGGTGCGTCAGGTCAAGCGTGACCTGGCGCGGGTGCTGACGGTGCTCAACGAGAAGAAGCGGGCGTGAGGTCGACGATGGCTGAGGCACAGGCGACGAAGACGCGGGGCCGCCGGCAGGCGAAGGTCGGCACGGTGGTGTCCGACAAGGCCGACAAGACGGTGGTGGTGGCGGTGAAGAACGTGTTCATGCACCCGCTCTACCACCGCTACCTGTCGAAGACGGTGAAGTTCCACGCCCACGACGAGGGCAACGAGTGCCGCGTCGGCGACACGGTGGAGATCGTCTCCAGCCGGCCGCTCTCCCGGACGAAGCGCTGGCGGGTCCGCGAGATCGTCAAGCGGGCCGAGTAGGAGGGTGCGACCATGATCCAGATGGGAACGATTCTCGACGTGGCGGACAACTCGGGCGCGAAGAAGATCGCCTGCATCCACCTGCGCGGCGGCTCGGCGGGCCAGTACGGCCGGCTCGGGGACATCATCACCGCCTCGGTCAAGGAGGCCTCGCCGGACGGCACGGTCAAGAAGGGGGCCGTGGTC
>DATABP010000491.1:0-3405 GCA_036259515.1 Thermoanaerobaculia bacterium
AGATGGTGATGCCGGGCGACAACGTCAACCTCGAGGTCGAGCTGATCGCCCCGATCGCGATGGAGAAGGGCGTGCGCTTCGCCATCCGCGAGGGCGGCCGCACCGTCGGCGCCGGCACCGTGACGGAGATCCTGAAGTAGCGGCACGAAACGGACGAACGAGCTCCGCGGGCGGCGGGAACAGCGCCGGCCGCGGGCGAGGTTATACGGAGCGCACAGGCCAGTAGCTCGAACTGGTAGAGCATCGGTCTCCAAAACCGAGGGTTGGGGGTTCGAATCCCTCCTGGCCTGCCACCTCCCCCACGATCGGCGAAGCAGCCCGGAACCGAGCGGCACCGGAACGCAGCACGTCAGCACACGCGAGAGGATCGACGACGCATGAGATGGTGGCACCGGATGACGACCTTCCTCAAGGAGGTCCGCGTCGAGATGTCGAAGGTCTCGTTCCCCAGCCGGGACGAGGTGGTGGCGACCACGGTGGTGGTCGTCGTGGCCAGCGTCATCTTCGGCGTCTTCCTCTTCCTGGTCGACCTGGCGATCAACCGGTCCTACGAGTGGCTCTTCCGGGTGGTCGGGACATGAGCGAAGCCACCCCCACGGCGACCGAGCGCGGCGAGCGGCGCTGGTACATCGTCCACACCTACTCCGGGTTCGAGGAGCGGGTGCGCGAGACGCTGCGCCAGCGCGCCGAGGCGCTCGGCATGGGAGAGGCCTTCGGCGACATCCGCATCCCGACCGAGACCGTCGTCGAGTACAAGGGCGGCAAGAAGCGCGAGGTGCAGCGCAAGTTCTTCCCCGGCTACATCCTGGTCGAGATGGAGATGAGCGACCCGGCGTGGCACGTGGTGCGGAACACGCCGAAGGTCACCGGCTTCGTCGGCACCGGCAAGAAGCCGACCCCGCTGTCGCAGGAGGAGGTCGACAACATCCTCGAGCAGGTGACCTCGGCGAAGGAGAAGCCGAAGCCGAAGTACGTGTTCGACCGCGGCGAGCCGGTCAAGATCATCGACGGCCCGTTCAACAACTTCACCGGCGTCGTCGAGGACCTGAACCTCGACCGCAACACGCTGCGGGTGATGGTCACCATCTTCGGCCGTCAGACCCCGGTGGAGCTCGATTTCTCGCAGGTGCAGAAGATCTAGGCCGGTAGAGGGGCCAGGGGAAGCGACATGGCGAAGAAGGTCGTCGGACAGATCAAGCTGCAGATCCCGGCGGGGGCGGCCACCCCGGCGCCGCCGGTCGGCCCGGCGCTCGGCCAGGCCGGCGTCAACATCATGGACTTCTGCAAGAACTTCAACGCCCGCACGCAGGGGCAGCCCGGGATGATCATCCCGGTGGTGATCACGGTGTACGCCGACCGGAGCTACACCTTCATCACCAAGACGCCGCCGGCGGCGGTGCTGCTCAAGAAGGCGGCCGGGGTCGACAAGGGCTCGGGCGAGCCGAACCGCAACAAGGTCGGCAAGGTGACCGCCGCGCAGGTCGAGGAGATCGCGCGCACCAAGATGGCCGACCTGAACGCCGCCGACCTCGACGCGGCGAAGCGGATCATCGCCGGCACCGCCCGCTCGATGGGGCTCGACATCCAGGGCTGAGGCCCGGGTAGAGGAGAGGCAACGTGGCCAAGCACGGCAAGGGATATCGGCAGGCGCTCGAGAAGGTCGAGGCGCGGCCCTACGAGCTCCGCGAGGCGATCGAGACGGCGCAGTCGGTGCGCTACGTCAAGTTCGACGAGACGGTCGAGATGGCGCTGCGCCTGGGCGTCGACCCCAAGCACGCCGACCAGATGGTGCGCGGCACGGTGGTGCTGCCGCACGGCACCGGCAAGTCGGTGCGCGTCCTGGCGTTCGCCTCCGGCGAGAAGATCAAGGAGGCCGAGGACGCCGGCGCCGACTACGTGGGCGGCGAGGACATGGCGAAGAAGATCGAGGGCGGCTGGCTCGACTTCGAGGCGGTGGTCTCCACCCCGGACATGATGAAGGTGGTCGGGCGCCTCGGCCGGGTGCTCGGCCCGCGCGGCCTGATGCCCAACCCGAAGGCCGGCTCGGTCAGCTTCGACATCGGCCGCGCGGTCGAGGAGATCAAGGCCGGCAAGGTCGAGTTCCGGGTCGACAAGGCGGGCAACGTCCAGGCGCCGGTCGGCAAGCTGTCGTTCTCCGCCGACCAGCTGGTCGCCAACGCGCAGGCCCTCGTGCAGGCGGTGGTCAAGGCCAAGCCGGCGGCCGCCAAGGGCAAGTACGTCAAGAACATCGCGCTGTCGTCGACGATGGGTCCCGGAATCAAGGTCGACGAGTCGATCGCCACGGCCTCCGCCGAGGCCTGAGGAGCCGCCATGCCGCTGTCCCGTCAGCAGAAGGAAGAGATGGTCAGGAGCTACCGCGAGGGCCTGGCCAACGCGCCGCACGCCTTCCTCCTCTTCTACAAGGGGATCACCGTGCCGCAGGTCACCGAGCTGCGCTCGAAGGTGCGCCAGAGCGGCGGCGAGTACCTGGTGGTCAAGAACACCCTGGCGCTGCGCGCCATCGAGGGCGGCCCGCTCGAGCAGCTCAAGGAGCTCTTCGAGGGCCCGGTCGCCGTGGTGTTCAGCCAGGACGACCCCGTCGGCCTCGCCAAGGCGCTGACCCAGTTCGCCAAGGACATCCCGGCGATCGAGCTGCGCGGCGGGATGGTCGACGGCCGCCCGGTCGCCGCCGGCCAGGTGGCGGAGATCGCCACCCTGCCCTCGCGCGAGGAGCTGATCGCCAAGCTCCTCTTCCTGCTGCAGTCGCCGATCGCTCGCCTGGCGCGGGTGCTGGCGGCGGTGCCGCAGCAGCTCGTGATCGTGCTGGACCAGGTTCGCCAACAGAAGGAAGAGAGCGCGGGCGCCTGAGGCGCCGGCGAGACGGCTTCCCAGATCCAAAGACCGTCGCCGAGGATTTCGTCGGCGCCCCGAAGAGCAAGGAGAGCTCAGATGGCCATCGCCACCGAAGATTTCATCAAGCAGATCGACGACATGTCGGTCCTCGACCTCAACAACCTGGTCAAGGCGCTCGAGGACCACTACGGCGTCTCCGCCGCCGCCGCCGCGATGCCGGTGGCCGCAGCCGGCGCGGGCGCCGGTGCCGGCGCCGCCGAGGCCGTCGAGGAGAAGACCGAGTTCGACGTCGTGCTGAAGACCGTCGGCGACAAGAAGATCAACGTCATCAAGGCGGTGCGCGAGGTGACCAGCCTCGGTCTCAAGGAGGCCAAGGACCTCGTCGAGTCCGCCCCGGCGACGGTGAAGGAAGCCGTCTCCAAGGACGACGCCGAGTCGATCAAGAAGAAGTTCGAAGAGGCCGGGGCGACGGTCGAGATCAAGTGAGCCGCCGAGCGGCCCCAGATCGTCCGGCGCCGGAGCGGCCGCGGGCGGCGCGCGCCGCCCGCGGCG
>DATABP010000492.1:0-2799 GCA_036259515.1 Thermoanaerobaculia bacterium
GCCGGAGGCGCCGGCGCCGGCGGCCCCGCCGCTCCCCCGCCCGAAGTAGCCGTAGACGCTCGCCGCCGCCCGGCTGTCGGAGTAGCGCGGCGCGTCGGCGAAGAGCGTCGGGCTCTGGGTGGCGACCAGGAGGTCCTGGGGGATCTCGGCGAGGAAGGGCGACTCGATCTGGTCCTGGTAGCGGCCGGCGACGCGGCGGCGGCGGCAGCAGGAGAGCATCAGCCGGTCCTCGGCGCGGGTCATCCCGACGTAGAGGAGGCGCCGCTCCTCCTCGACGTCCTCGCGCGCGCCCTGGGCGTTGAAGTGCGGCAGGATGCCGTCCTCCAGCCCGCCGACCGCCACCGCCCCGAACTCCAGCCCCTTCGCGGAGTGGAGCGTCATCAGCGACACGCCGCGCTCGGACTCCCAGGTGTCGAGGTCGGCGACCAGCGAGACGTGGTCGAGGAAGGCGGTGAGGAGGTCGTCGCCGGCCCCGTCGCCGCCGTCGGCGCCGCCGCCCGAGCGGCTGCCCGCGGCGGTGAACGACGCCGACTCGGTGAGCTCCTGCGCCGCCGACAGGAACTCGCGGATGTTCTCGAGCCGCGCGAGGCCGTCGGGGTCGTTCTGGTCGTAGAGGTCGGCGTAGCCGGTGGCCTCCAGCAGCCGGTCGAGGAGGGCCGGGAGCGGCAGCTCGGCGGCGGCCTCCTGCAGCCCGCGGATCAGCTCCCCGAACGCCTCGAGCGCCCGCGCCGCCCGCGGCGAGAAGTTGCCCAGCCCGCCGCCGGCGATCAGGTCCCACGCCGGCTGCCCGCGGCGCGCCGCCTCCTCGAAGAGCGCCTCCTGCGTGGTCTTGCCGATCCCCCGCGGCGGCTGGTTGAGGATGCGGGCGAGCGACAGCTCGTCGCGCGGGTTGCGGATCACCCGCAGGTAGGCGACGAGGTCCTTGATCTCCGCCCGCTCGTAGAACCGCGTGCCGCCGACCAGCACGTAGGGCACCTCGCGGCGCAGGAGCTCGTCCTCGAGCGCGCGGGTCTGCGCGTTGGTGCGCACCAGGATCGCCATCCGCGACAGCTTGTAGCGGCCGCGCAGGCGGACCAGCGAGTCGACGATCCAGCGCGCCTCGTCGATCTCGTCGGTGGCGCGGTAGAGCTCGATCGGCTCGCCGCCGCCGCGCTCGGTCCACAGCGTCTTGCCGCGGCGGCCCTGGTTGTGGGCGATCAGCCCGCCCGAGGCGTCGAGGATGTTCTGGGTCGAGCGGTAGTTGCGCTCCAGCCGCCGCACCGTGGCGCCGGGGAAGCTGTCCTCGAAGCGCAGGATGTTGTCGAGCTCGGCGCCGCGCCAGCGGTAGATCCCCTGGTCCTCGTCGCCGACCGCCGTCAGGTTGCCGTCGCGGCCGGCCAGCGCGCGGATCAGCGCGAGCTGCGCGTGGTTGGTGTCCTGGTACTCGTCGACCAGGAGCCAGCGCGCCCGCCACCGCAGCCGCTCGCGCACCTCCTCGTGCTCGTCGAGGAGGCGGACGGAGAGCGCGATCATGTCGTCGAAGTCGATCCCCGACGAGCGCTGCAGCAGGCCCTGGTAGCGGCGGTAGACGCCGGCCACCTTGCGCGCGAAGTAGTGCTCGGCGGAGGCGGCGAAGGCGTCGGGGTCCTGGAGCTTGTTCTTGGCCGCCGAGATCGCCGCCAGCACCGAGCGCGGCGCGAACGCCTTCTCGGACAACCCCTCGAGCTTCAGGGCCTCCTTGACCAGCCCGATCTGGTCGTCCCCGTCGAGGATGGCGAAGTCGCGCCGCAGTCCCACCCGCTCGCCGTAGCGGCGCAGCGCGACCAGCGCCCAGCGGTGGAAGGTGCCGACGAAGGCGGGCAGCGGGTAGAGCCCGAGTAGCTCCTCGACCCGCTCGCGCATCTCCGCCGCCGCCTTGTTGGTGAACGTGACGGCGGTGACCTGCCGCGGATCGACCCCCCGCTCCTCGACCAGCCAGGCGATGCGGTAAGTGATCACCCGCGTCTTGCCAGACCCGGCGCCGGCGAGCACGAGCTGCGGCCCCTCGCCGTGGGTGGCCGCCTCCACCTGGGCGGGGTTGAGCTTGGCGGCGAGGTCGAGCGCGGTGGCGGCGGTCATCGCCGGCCAGTTTCGCCGACCGGCGGGGGCGGCGCAAGGGCGGCGCGGCCTCCGTGCGGGCGGATCGCCGCCCCGCTCTCGACCGAGCTCACCGCTCCGGCGGCTGGTGGAGGCCGAAGCGGGAGCCCTGATCGTCGCGGCAGAGCTTGAAGCGGCCGAACTCGGCGATCGCCTCGGCGTCGCCCTCGACGTCCATCTCCTCGACCGTGCCGCCGAGCCGGCGCACGGTCTCGAGCGCCGCCTCGAGGTCGTCGACGCGGAAGAAGACGTACGGCGCGGCGCCGGAGTCGCCGGGGTGCATCCCCGCCGGCACGCCGGCGCCGTCGATCAGCCAGCCCTGGCCCGACGGCCCGCGGTCGAAGCGCCAGCCGAACAGCTCCTCGTAGAACCGCCGCCCGCGCTGGGCGTCCTCGACCCCGAGCTCCACGAACGCCACCTCGCCCGCCATCGCCTGCTCCTTTCCGTCGTCGCGTCCGGTCGACGCCGGACGCGGCGAGCTTACGGCAGACGGGTCAGCGGCCGGCGGGGCGGGCGGGTCGCCGGTCGCGGTCGAGCGCGAGGACGACCTCGCGGTCGACCGGCGGGTCCGGGACCTCGACGACGGTCGGCGCGGCGGCGGCGCGGTAGCCGGGCGCCTCGGCGGCGATCTCCATGCGCCCGGGCCGCGGCGGCAGGCGCACCTCGCCGGCGGCGTCCGCCGTA
>DATABP010000493.1:0-1698 GCA_036259515.1 Thermoanaerobaculia bacterium
GGACGGCGAAGAGCAGGTAGGCCGCCACCGGCACGGCGAGGAAGGGGATCGAGAAACCCGGGGTGCGCAGCGCGCCGAGCATCTCGAGGCCGGCCTCCATCCGATAGGCGCGGAGGGTGCGGCGGATCGGCAGCGGCTCGCGGTCGCGGGCGAAGATCGTCGCCGCCGACGGCACGGCCGCCGCGGCGAGGGTCTCCGGCGGAACGGTTTCCAGCGGAGCGGTGGTGCTCATGCGGCCTCCCTGGTGAGCTCGGTGAACGCCTCGGCGAGGCTGGCCTGCTTGACTTCGAGGTGGCTGAGGGCCGGGTCGACCGCCAGCAGCCGGCGCACCACGGCCTCGGCGTCGACGGCGGTCACGTGGACGAGTTGCCGCTCGCGGACCGCCTCGACGACGCCGGGCCAGCGCGCGATCTCCTCGACGGCGACGGTCGAGGAGCAGCGGATGCGCCGCCGCGAGACGAGGGCGCGCATCTCCTCGACGCTGCCCTCGGCGACGAGCGTGGCCCGGGCCAGCACCGCGACGCGATCGGCGAGCGCCTCGGCCTCTTCGAGGTAGTGCGTCGTCAGCACCACGGCGCAGCCCTCGGCGCGCAGGCGGCGGATCGAGGCCCACATCGCGTGGCGCGCCTCGACGTCGAGGCCGACGGTCGGCTCGTCGAGGAAGAGGAGCCGCGGCCGGCCGCAGACCGCGGTCGCGAACTGCACCTGGCGCTTCTGGCCGGCCGAGAGCTTGGCGTAGCGCCGGTCGGCGAGCGGCCCGGTGGCGGTGAGCGCGAGGGTCTCCCCGACGGTGAGGGGATCGCGGTAGTAGCTCGCCGCCAGGGCGACGTGCTCGCGGCCGGTGAGCGTCGGCGCGAGCGCCACGTCCTGCATCATGACGCCGACGCCGAGACGGCTGTGGACGTCGAGCGGCGGGCCGCCGAGGACGGTGACCTCGCCCTCGTCGGGCTGCAACGTGCCGAGCCAGAGGCCGATCGCCGTCGACTTGCCGGCGCCGTTCGGGCCGAGGACGGCGAGGAGCTCGCCCGGCCGCACCGCGAGGCTGACGCGGTCGAGGGCGAGGGTCGCGCCGTAGCGCTTCGTCACCCGCACCAGCTCGGCGATCGGCGTCGCCGGGCCGGGAGCGGCCGCCGCCCCGGCGAAGACCGGAGGAGCGGGGGCGGGCCGCGGCGGGGCGGGGCGCCGCGGGACCCGGTGCCCGTTGAGGATCTCGCCGAGGAAGGTCGGCCGCACCAGCAGGTGGTAGCTCGCCAGCAGCAGGCCGAGCGTCAGGGCCACGATCGCCGGGAGCTTGACCGCCCAGTGGAGCGGCAGGTCGGCGACCAGGACCTGAAACGCGAAGACGATCGGCACGTGCACCAGGTAGAGCCAGTACGAGGAGTCGGCGAGGTAGCGGCGCACCCGGCTCTCCGCCGAGAGGAAGCGCATCGCCGCCCCGACGAGCCCCAGCGTCCAGCACCACACCGCCAGCGCGTAGCCGGCGGCGTAGGCGAGGCGTAGCGCGGACCCGCCGGCGAGCGTCGTCGGCGCGGCGAGGTCGGGCGTCGGGCCGACGATCGCGAGACAGGCGACGGTGAGACCGCCGGCCAGCACGAGGTGGCCGCGCCACTGGCGGGCCAGCACGTCGAGGAGCCCGGTCTGGCGGTGGAGCACCCAGCCGAAGGCGAACGCCGTGCCGTAGGCGACGAGCGCCGGCGC
>DATABP010000494.1:0-4491 GCA_036259515.1 Thermoanaerobaculia bacterium
GACCTCGTGCCCACGGCTCTCGAGCACCTCGCGGAGCAGCTCGCGCATGTCGTCCGAGTCGTCGACGACAAGGACGAGCGGCCGTGCGGGCAGCGCACTCCCCGCGAGCTCCGGCGATGGTCGCGAGGCCGCGACGGCGTCCAGATCGTCGACGGTGGTCATGCCGACCGCTTAGCAACTGCGCTGCCATCCGCTCCGCACCACGTCGCGCGACGGAGCGCCTCAGGCTGGCTCCTCGTCCGGTCGGAGGCGCAGCCCCCGAAGCAGCTGCGCGTTGAGCGCCACGACGATGGTCGAGATGCTCATCACCAGTGCCCCGACGCTCATCGGCAGCACGAAGCCGATGGGTGCCAGTACGCCGGCGGCGACCGGGATGGCCAGCGCGTTGTAGCCGGTGGCCCAGGCAAGGTTCTGGAGCATTTTGCGGTAGCTCGCCCGGCTCAGGCCGATGGCGCCGACGACGTCGCGAGGGTCGTCGCGCACGAGCACGATCCCGGCCGATTCGACGGCGACATCGGTCCCGGCGCCAATGGCGATGCCGACGTCCGCCTGCGCGAGCGCGGGCGCGTCATTGACGCCGTCGCCGACCATGGCGACCTTGCGGCCGCCGGCCTGGAAGCGCTGCACGGCCGCTGCCTTGTCCGCGGGCAGGACCTGCGCGGCGACCTCGTCGATGCCGATGCGCTTCGCGACGGAGTCGGCAACCGACTGCGCGTCACCGGTGATCATCGCCACCCGGACGCCCATCTCGTGCAGGCGTCGCACGGCCTCGACCGATTCAGGCCGGATCTCGTCCTCGACGCTCACCGCGCCGATGACCGTCCCGTCGCGAACCACGCTCATCACCGTTCGGCCGGCATCGGCCCATTCGCGGATCGGTCCGGCGAGCTCATCCGGCGAGGTGGCGCCCAGATCCTCGAGCAGTCGAGGCCCGCCGATCGCCACGGTCACGCCACCGATCGTCGCCCGCGCGCCGCGTCCGGCAAGGTTCTCGAAGCCGGAGGCTGGGCGCGATGCCACGCCACGCGTCGCGGCCCCGGCCACGATGGCGCGGGCCAGCGGATGCTCCGAATCGGCCTCCACGCCGGCTGCCAGCGCCAGGAGCTCGTCCTCGCCGACGCCGGCGCCGGGCGCCGCCTCCACCGCCACCAGACGCGGCCTGCCCTCGGTCAGCGTGCCGGTCTTGTCGAACACCAGCGTGTCGACGTCACGCAGCCGCTCGATCGCCTCGGCGTCGCGGAAGAGGACGCCGGCGCCGGCGCCCTTGCCGGCGGCGACCATGATCGACATCGGCGTCGCCAGCCCGAGCGCGCAGGGGCAGGCGATGATCAGCACGGCGACGGCGTTGATCACCGCGAAGGCCCACGCCGGCTCGGGTCCGAAGGCCGCCCACACGACGAGGGTGACGAGCGCGACGGCGACCACGGTGGGCACGAACCACGCCGCCACCCGGTCGGCCAGCCGCTGGATCGGCGCCCGGCTGCGCTGCGCCTCGGCGACGCGCGCGACGATGCGGGCGAGCAGCGTGTCGGCGCCGACCTTCTCGGCCTCCATGACGAAGCCGCCGGTGCCGTTGACGGTGCCGCCGACCACCCGCTCGCCGGGCACCTTCTCGACCGGGATCGGCTCGCCGCTGACCATCGACTCGTCGACCGCCGAGCGCCCCTCGACGACGACGCCGTCGACCGGCACCTTCTCGCCCGGCCGCACGCGCAGGCGGTCGCCGGGATGGACCTCGGCGAGCGGCACGTCGCGCTCGCTGCCGTCCGCCGCGATCCGCCGCGCCACCGCCGGCGCCAGACCGAGGAGCGCCCGGAGCGCCGACCCGGTGCGGCTCCGCGCCCGCAGCTCCAGTACCTGCCCGAGCAGCACCAGGGTGACGATCACCGCCGCCGCCTCGAAGTAGACGCCGACGGTGCCGTCCGCGGCGCGGAAGGAGGCGGGGAAGATCCCCGGCGCCGCCGTCGCCACCAGGCTGTAGAGGTAGGCCACCGCCGTGCCCAACCCGATCAGGGTGAACATGTTGAGGCTCTTGAAGCGCACCGAGCTCCAGGCGCGGACGAAGAACGGCCAGCCGCCCCACAGCACCACCGGCGTCGCCAGCAGGAGCTCGATCCAGCGGCCCGGCCGGCCGGCGGCGATGCGCTCGACGCCCGGCAGCCCGTGCCCCATCGCGAGGACCACGAGGGGCACGGTCAGCGCCGCGCTCACCCAGAAGCGGCGCGTCATGTCGGCCAGCTCGGGGTTCTCCGGCTCCTCGGCGGCGACGGTGCGCGGCTCGAGCGCCATGCCGCAGATCGGGCAGCTCCCCGGCGCGTCGCGCACGATCTCCGGGTGCATCGGGCAGGTCCACTCGGTGCGCGCGGACGGCGCCGCCGGCGTCTTCGGCTCCAGCCCCATGCCGCAGGAGGGGCAGGCGCCGGGGGCGGGCTCCTCGACCTCGGGGCACATCGGGCAGACCCAGGAGGTGGCGGGGGAGGGGGCGGCGGAAGGGGCGGCGTGAGCGTGGCCGGGGTGGGCGTGTGCGGCGTGGCCGTGCCCGGCGTGCGGTCCGCCGCCGAGGTAGCGCTCGGGTTCCGCCTCGAACTTCCGCCGGCAACCCTCGGAGCAGAAGGACACCGTCTCGCCGCCGTGCTCGACCGTCGCCGCCGCCTTCTCCGGCGGGAAGGTCATGCCGCAGACGGGATCGGTGACGAGGCCGGCCGCGCCGCCGTGACCGTGGCCGCCGTGCTCGTGGTGGTGCTCGTGCCGCTCGCTCATCGTGTCTTCCCGGGGCCTCAACGCCCGAACTTGCCGAACAGGTCGATCAGCTCCGCGTAGGTCGCCTCGGCGCGGGCGGGGTCGCCGGAGCGCATGGCGTCGGTGACGCAGTGGCGGAGGTGACCGCGGAGCAGCACCCCCGCCGCGCCGCGCAGCGCCGCCTGCGCGGCGGCCACCTGGGCGAGCACGTCGGGGCAGTAGCGCTCCTCTTCGACCATCTTCTGGAGGCCGCGGACCTGACCCTCGACGCGGCGCAGGCGGTCGATCAGCCGGCGCCGCTCGTCGGGATCGAGGCCGAGGCGGCCTTGGGTGGTATGATCCATACCCCGGTATAGTACCGACGCTGGACGGCTCCGTCAAGCGTGCGCGGCAGCCGCTCGGGTGGTTCGTGCATTGGCGGTGCCCGTCCTCGCCGCCACGCCCGATCCCCGCCGCCGGGCTATGCTCCCGCGCATGCCCGACGAGAGGCCCGCCGGGGGCTGGCGCGAGCGGCTCTACGTGGTGGTCTTCGAGCACGGTACGCCGGCCGGGCGGGCGTTCGACCTCGCGCTCCTCTTCCTCATCGTCGCCAGCGTGGTGGCCGTGGTCCTCGAGAGCGTCCCCTCCTTCCGCGCCCGCTGGGGAGCGGAGCTCCTCGCCGTCGAGTGGGGGTTCACCGCGCTCTTCACCGCCGAGTACGTGCTGCGGCTCCTCGTGGTGCGCCGCCCGGCGGCGTACGCGCGGAGCTTCTTCGGCGTCATCGACCTCCTCGCGGTGCTGCCCACCTACCTGCGCCTCCTGCTCCCCGGCTCGCAGGTGCTGCTCACGCTGCGCGCCATCCGCCTCCTGCGGGTCTTCCGCGTCCTCAAGCTCGGCCACTTCCTCGGCGAGGAGCGGGTGCTGGTGCAGGCGCTCCGCGCCAGCGTGCGGAAGATCGTCATCTTCCTGGGCGCGGTGCTGGTCATCGTGCTGGTGACCGGGGCGCTGATGTACGTCGTCGAGGGGCCGGGGACGGGCTTCACCAGCATCCCGGCGAGCGTCTACTGGGCGATCGTCACCATCACCACCGTCGGCTACGGCGACATCGCGCCGCAGACGCCGCTCGGCCGGCTGCTCGCCGCGCTGGTGATGATGCTCGGCTACGGCATCATCGCCGTGCCCACCGGCATCGTCACCGTCGAGATGGGCCGCGCCAGCCGCCCCGCGCCGGCGACGGCGGCGCGCCGCTGCGCGGTGTGCGGCCTCGCCGGCCACGACGAGGACGCCGCGTTCTGCAAGCGCTGCGGCGAGGAGCTGCTGGCGACCTGAGCGGCGCGGGCGGCGCCGCCCCTCACAGCCGCGTGCGGATCGCCCAGAGGTCCGGTAAGAGCGGCCGGAAGAGGGTGTGCTTGAGGTACTCGACCCCGGCGGAGCCGCCGGTGCCGGTCTTCATCCCGATCGTGCGCTGCACCATCTTGACGTGGCGGTAGCGCCACTCCTGGAGTCCCTCGTCGAGGTCGACGAGTCGCTCGCAGACGTCGCGGATCGCCGGGTCGGAGCGGTAGATGCCGACCAGCACGTCGCGGATGCGCTCGTCCTCGACCGGCGGGCCGGAGGGGTCGCGCGAGAGCGCCTCGGCGGGGACCTCGTAGCCGTTGGCGGCCAGGAAGCGGAGGAAGGCGTCGTAGACCGACGGCGCGGCCAGCCGCTCCTCGATCCGCCGCCGCTCGGGGCTGCCCTCGGGCATCCGCGCCGCCACCCCCGGCGCGCGGT
>DATABP010000495.1:0-1802 GCA_036259515.1 Thermoanaerobaculia bacterium
CCTCGACCGGGTGGAGGAAGTCGCCCTCGCGGTAGACGACGACGCGGGAGACCCAGCGGCGGTCGGAGGGCTCGGCGGCGGCGGTGCCGGTGCCGAGCTCGGCCGTCTCGGTGCCCTCCGCAGGCTCCTCCCCCTCCGCCGCGCCGTCGCCCTCCTCGTCGTCCGCCGGCTCGATCCGCCGCCCGTCGACCCAGAACACGCCGTCCGGCTCGCGCTCGCGGCGGCTGGTCAGCGAGCGCACCGCGTAGTCGAGCGTGACCGTCGAGCGGAGCGCCTGGTCGAAGAACCAGTCGAGCTCGACGCCCGAGGACTCTTCGATCGCGCGCTCGAAGTCCTCGGTCGTCGGGTGGCTGAAGCGGTGGGTCTGGAAGAAGTGGCGCATGGCGCGGTGGAACGTCTCGCCGCCGAGAACGCCCTCCAGGTGGCGCAGCACCAGCGCCGGGCGCGAGTAGCTGTTGCGGCCGTAGGCGCCGCCGTCGTAGTAGGCCCAGGCGGGGCGCACCACCGGGTCGCGGTAGCCGTCCGGCGGCGGCAGCCCGCCGCTCCGCAGCGACTCCCAGAGCGGCATCTCGAGCCCCATGAAGCGGACCGACCAGGGGCCGAACGCCTCCTCCATCACCACGTTCTCGTAGTAGGAGTTGATGCCCTCGTCGATCCAGCTCTCCTCGAACTCGTTGCTGGCGATCATCCCCTGGAAGAACTGGTGGCCGAACTCGTGGACGGTGACCACCTCGGGGAACATCATGCGGCGGAAGCCGGGCACCGCGAGGAGCGGATGGGTGCCCGCGGTGATGAAGGTGGGGTACTCCATGCCGCCCGAGCCGTAGCCGCCGAGCGGCGGGTCGACCACGGTGAGGGTGGGGTAGGGGTAGGCGCCGAGGCGGAGGCCGTAGCCGCGGATCGCCGCCTTCGTCGCCGCGAGGTAGCGGTCGGCCTGCGCCAGGTTCGCCGGCTGCACGAAGAGCTCGATCTCGACCGGCGACAGCGCCAGCTCGGCCGGCGCCGTGCCGAGCGTGGCGGCGACGCGCGCGAGCAGCTCCTCCGGCACGTCGGCGGCGGGGTCGAAGCGGTCGCGGACCACCTCGAAGCGGGGGAAGGCGGTCCACGCGAAGTCGTGGACGCCGCGCGCCTTGTAGCGCTCGGTCACCCGGCCGTCGGCGACGCTCTCCGCCACCCGCCGGCCGGTGGCGCCGATCTTCCCGCGGTAACGCTCGGGGAGCGTCAGGGTGACGTCGAAGTCCCCGAAGTCGGCGTAGAACTCGCTGTGGGCGTGGAACTGGTGGGCGTTCCAGCCGGGCTCCTCGGCGCCGCCCTCGCCGGCGTCCTCGAAGACGGCGATCTTCGGGAACCACTGGCCGGCGAGCACGTACTCGCCGTGCGCGCCGGTGCGGGCGAAGATCTCCGGCAGCTTGGCGGTGAAGGCGATCTCCATCTCGATCCAACCGCCCGGCGGCACCGGCCGCGGCAGCGGGTAGCGGGCGACGGTGCGGTCGTCCGGGTTGCCGTCGTCGGGGGCGACGTACTCCTCGACCGATTTCAGGTCGGTGCCGTCCGCCAGCTCCAGCGACTCGACCTCGATCCAACCCCACTCGCGCTCCGCGAACTCGACGCCGCGGAGCTGGCCGCCCGACTCGCGCATGAAGGTGGAGCGCTCGTTGGCGAACGCGTTGAGGTAATGGTGGAAGTAGAGGTCGGGCACCGCGACCGCCGAATCGTTGCGCCAGCGCAGGCGCTCGGTGCCGGTGACGAGACGGGTCTCCGGGTCGTAGGCGACGACGAGCCGGGTCTGGTGGATCGGCGGC
>DATABP010000496.1:0-2108 GCA_036259515.1 Thermoanaerobaculia bacterium
TGCGGTCGGCCTCGAGGCCGGCGCGGTAGGCGTCGAAGAGCGCCGCGTTGCCCTCGACGGCGGCGATCGACAGCACGGTGCCGGCGATCGACGGGTCGACCGACCCGGGGTCGGCGACGTAGGCCCTGGCCTGGGCGGCGGCGAAGGCGCGCACCTCGGGGTCGGCGCCGTCGCCGCCCAGGCGGGCGAGGAGCTGCGGACGGAGGAGCGTCACGTCCTCCGGCTCGCCGGGGCGCGGCGTCGTGCCGACGCGGTCGAGCGCCGGGCCGAGCGCGGCGCGCAGCCAGGCGGCGAAGCGGTCGCGCAGCGCGTCGGGCACGAAGGAGCCCTCGACCTTCGACAGCCCGCCCATCACCGCCGAGAGCACCTCGGGCTCGGGGTCGGCGGCGAAGCCGGCGAGGAGCGCCAGGTAGTCGTCGCCGCCGATCGCGCCGGCGTCGAGGAGCGCCGCGGCGTTGCCGAGGAAGGCGATCCGCTCCCGCGTCGAGAGCGCCTCGGGCGCTGCGGCGGCGAGCGCGGCGAGCTCCTCCTCCCCCAGCCGCCAGCGGTAGTAGCCCCAGGCGCCGGCGTCGGGGTGGATCCAGACGACCGGGCCGCCGAGCTCGACGCGGGCCCGCGGCCCGGCGAGGAGCACCCGCCGCTCGTGCACCGCCTCGCCATCCGACCAGCGGAGGGCCACCGGCACCTGCCAGGTCCGCGCCGGCGCCTCGACGCCGTGGTTGAGGAAGCGCTCCTGGGTCAGCGTCACCACGCCGGCTTCGGCGTCGGCGATCTGGACCCCGACGAGCGGGTAGCCCGACTGGTCGAGGAAGCCGGCGAGGACGGCGCCGACGTCGCGCCCGGCGGCCTCGGAGAGCGCCCGCCACAGGTCGTCGGCGGTGGCGCTGCCGTGGAGGTGCGCCGCGACGTGCGCCTGGACGCCGCGGCGGAAGCTCTCCGCGCCCAGCCACTGCTCGGCCATGTCGATCACCGCCCGGCCCTTGGCGTAGGCGAGGCCGACGTTCTCCATCGCCTCGACGGCGCGCACCACCTCCTGGCGGATCGCCCGGGTGGTCGGCCGCGCGTCGACGGCGAAGATGGACTGCACGCCCTGGAGCTGGCTGGCCTCGACGCCGAGCTCGGGGTACACCCGCTCGGCGATCTTCCCGGCCAGCCAGTCGGCGAACGACTCGTTGAGCCACAGGTCGTCCCACCAGCGCATGGTCACCAGGTCCCCGAACCACATGTGGGCCAGCTCGTGCGCCTGGATGCGGGCGAAGGTGCGGCGCTGCGCGACGCTGGCGCCCGCGGGCGGCGCGAGGATCACGTTGTCGGCGAAGGTGATCAGCCCGGCGTTCTCCATCGCCCCCGGCCAGAACTCGGGCACCGCGACGAGGTCGAGCTTGGCGTAGGGGTACGGGCGTGCGAACCACTCCTCGAGGGCGGCGAGGAGCGGCGGCGTCATCTCCACCGCCATCCTGGTCATCCCGCCCTGCCCCCTCGGCGCGAGGACGCGGCCGGGGACGGAGAGGCCGGGCAGCTCGACGACGTCGAACGGGCCGACCGCGATCGCCAGGAGGTAGCTCGGCAGCGGCGGCGTCTCGGCGAAGGCGACCCGCACCATGCCGTCGCCGGCAGGCTCCTCGCCGGCGGCGGGCGCGTTGGTCGCCGCCACCAGGCCGGCCGGCACGGTCAGCGTCAGCCGGTAGGGGATCTTGAAGTGCGGCTCGTCCCACACCGGGAACGCCTCGCGGGCGTCGACCGCCTGGAACTGGGTGAAGAGGTAGGCGGCGCCCTGGGACTCGGCGCGGTAGAGGCCGACGGCGCGGGTGCCGAAGTCGTTCGCGAAGTCGATCGCCAGCCGGTAGCGGCCGGGGGCGAGCGGCGCCGGGGCGGTGACCTCGACGACGTCGCGGCCGATCTTCGCCGACGCCAGCGGGATCGCCTCGCCGCCCGCCGCCGGCACCAGCTCGATCGCGGTCAGCTCCATCTCCTCGGCGTGGAAGCGGAACGACGGCGTCGCCCGCACCACCTCGAGATCGACCTCGACGCGGCCGGTGTAGTCGTGCCGCGCCGGGTCGAGGACGAGCTCGACCGCCTGGGCACGGGGCACGGCGGCCTCGGGGGGG
>DATABP010000497.1:0-1529 GCA_036259515.1 Thermoanaerobaculia bacterium
GGAGAGCTGCTCGTCGAGGCTCATGGGGCGGCTTCCTCGGCGCCGGTCGGCGCGAGCTGGCGGCGCAGCGTCGCCAGCGCCCGCTGCACCCGGCTCTTGACGGTGTTGACCGGCAGGCGGAGCGCCGCGGCGATCTCGCGCGGCGCCATCTCCTCCTGGTAGCGCAGGAGGAGCGCCACCCGCTGCTCGGGCGGCAGGCCGCGCACCAGGCGGCGCAGGCGGCGGCCGAGGAGCGGCTCGGCGAGCTCCTCGGCGGAGGGCTGCGCCGGCTCCGGCAGCTCGTCGAGCGGCAGGGCGGGGCGCCGGCGGCGGACGGCGTCGACCACCCGCTGCCCGGTCACCCGGCGCAGCCAGGAGACGAGGTGCTCCTCCGACTCGATCGCGCCGAGCCGGCGGTAGAGGCGCAGGAACACCTCCTGCGCCACCTCCTCGGCCAGCGCGGCGTCGCCGAGCGCGTTCCAGGCGAGGCCGAAGACCATCGACTGATGCCGGCGGACAAGGAGCGCGAAGGCGGCCTCGTCGCCGCCCGCCGCGCGCGCCAGGGCGCGGCCGGGATCGAAGGCGACGGCGGAGAGCGCGCTGGTCATCACCCTCTAGTTACGCGGGGGCGACCAGATCGAATGCAGCGGAGGACGCCCGCCCCGCGACGAGGGGGCGCCGGCGTCAAGCGGTCACGGCGGGGTCAGCCCGAAGTGCTCGTAGTTCCTGGCGATGAACTGCTTCCACTTGTCGGGCGTCTCCTCCTCGGGGAAGATCGCCTCCACCGGGCAGGCGTCGACGCACAGCCCGCAATCGATGCACTCCTCCGGATGGATGTAGAGCTGCTCCCAGTCCTCGTCCTTGCCGTAGATGCAGTCGACCGGGCAGACGTCGACGCAGGAGAGGTCCTTCACGCCGATGCAGGGCTCGGCGATGATGTGGGTCATGAGGGCGTCCTCCAGAGCTCGAACGAGCGGAATGTCAGGGTGGTACGGCGGCGGCATTATAGCGGCTGAGCCGGCCGCCGAGACCCCGATCCCGACGCGCGATCGCCGCCTCCCCCGCCGCCCTCCGCCGTCGCGATGACCGCCCGAGCCTGGCCGCTCGCGCCCGGCTGGCGCACCCGCTTCGCCCCGGCGCCGACCGGCTTCCTCCACCTCGGCCACGCCGCCAACGCGCTCTTCGTGTGGGGCCTGGCGCGGGCGCACGGCGGCCGGGTGACGCTGCGCATCGAGGACCACGACCGCATCCGCTCGCGCCCGGAGTACGAGGCGGCGCTCCTCGACGACCTCGAGTGGCTGGGCTTCGCCCCCGACGAGGGCTCTCCCGCCGATCTCCGCCGCGGTCCTTCGCCCTTTCGCCAGAGCGACGCCGACGCCCGCTACGCCGCCGCCCTCGACCGCCTCGCCGCCCGCGGCCTGGTCTACCCCTGCCGCTGCTCGCGCCGCACCATCGCCGCGGCGATCGGCGAGCCGCCGCCCGGCGAGGAGCCCTGCTACCCCGGCACCTGCCGCGAGGCCGGCGTCGCCCCGTCGTCGACGCCGGTCCGC
>DATABP010000498.1:0-5590 GCA_036259515.1 Thermoanaerobaculia bacterium
GGCCTTGAGCGGATGGAGCGCGCCGACCGCGCAGCCGGCCGCGGCGAGCGGTGCCAGCGCCTCGGCGCCGCGGCTGCCCGAGGTGTGGAGGACCACCCGTGCCTGCGGCCGTCCGGCGAGCCGCGCCGCGACCTCGGCGAGCGCCGGGTCGGCGACGGCGACCAGCAGGAGGTCGGCGCCGGCGCTGTCGAGCTCGTCGAGCGGCACCGCGCGGGCGCCGAGGTCGGAGGCCAGCGCCACCGCGGCGGACGGGTTCTCGTGGTAGGCGACGGCGCGCGGGAGGGCGCCCTCGGCCGCCGCCCAGCGCGCCAGGCTGGAGCCCACCCGGCCGCTGCCGGCGAGGCACAGCTCGAGGTCGGAGAGCGACCGGGCGGCGGGCGGCACTCGGCTACAATAGCGACCGCAAGGCCCCGCCGCAAACGCGGCGCCGGGCGGCGCCCGCGGCCCGGATCGCGGGCATTTCCCGCCGCCGACGACTGTTGATCCGCTGGCCGGCGCCCGCACGGGGCGGGCCGGCGCGAAGCCGTACCACGAGCCCCGAAGGCGACCGTAGCCGCGACCCGACACGCCGAACCCGAGAGCCCCGACGATGACCCGCCCGCAAGCCGCCGCCCGCCCGCTCTCCGAGCGCGACCGCGAGGTGTTGAAGGCGATCATCCTCGCCTACGTGGTCGAGGCCGAGCCGGTCAGCTCGCGCGCCGTCGCCCGGCGGAGCGGCCTCGGGCTGTCGGCGGCGACCATCCGCAACGTGATGGCCGACCTCGAGGAGGCGGGCTACCTGGCGCAGCCGCACACCTCGGCCGGCCGGGTGCCCACCGCCGCCGCCTACCACCTGTTCATCGAGTCGATGATGACCAGCCGGCGGGTGCCGGCGCACGCGCGGCGGCGGATCGAGGAGCAGCTCCTCGCCGCCCCCGGCGACGCCGAGCAGCTGATGGGGGCGACCAGCCAGCTCCTCTCCGAGCTGTCGCGGCAGGTGGGGATCGTCGTCGCCCCGGCGATGGGCGACACCGTGCTGCGCACCCTCGACTTCGTGCCGATCAGCGGCAACAAGGTGCTCTGCGTGGTGGTGTCGACCAGCGGCTTCGTCGACAACAAGGTGGTGGAGACCGACGCCCCGATCGGCCGCGAGACGCTGGTCCAGATCACCAACTACATCAACGAGAGCTTCGCCGGCATGACGCTGCGCGCCATCCGCGACCGGCTGCTGGCGATGATGAGCGAGGAGCGCGCCCAGGTCGACCGGCTGCTCGGGCTGACCATCGAGCTGGCGCGCCACGGCCTCGAGCTCGGCGACGGGCCCCGGGTGCTGGTCGAGGGCGCCTCGTCGGTGCTGGCGCACCCCGAGCTGTCCGACATCCAGCGCGTCCGCGTGCTGTTCGACACCTTCGCCAACCAGGCGCGGCTGGTCAAGATGCTCGCCCAGTGCATCGAGGGCGAGGGCGTGCGGGTGATGATCGGCGAGGACAGCGACCTGACCTCGCCGCTCGACTTCTCGCTGGTCGCCACCCGCTACGGCAGCGGCGAGAAGGTGCTCGGCACGCTCGGCATCTTCGGCCCCTCGCGGATGGAGTACGACCGGGTGATCCCGCTGGTGCACTACCTCGGAGAGACGCTGTCCCTGGCGCTCTCCGAGGGCGACCGCGGCGCCCGCTAGCCCACCGCCGGGCCCGGGTTCCCGGCTATCCTTCCCGGCGATCCTTCGAGAGCTTTCGACAACCTGCAACGGGAGAAGGCGCATGGCAGACGAGCACGACAGCCGGGCCGCCGCCGAGGCGGTGGCCGATCCGACGACGGCCGGAACCGACGCGGCCGACGAGGTGGAGATCCTCGAGGTCCTCGACCCCGACGCCGACGACGGCCGGCCGCTGGCCGCCGCGTCGGCGGGGACGGGGGCCGACGACGACCGCGACGACGCGGCGGAGGTCGCCGCGCTGCGCCGCGAGATCGCCGACCTGCGCGACCGCTCGATGCGCACCCTCGCCGACTTCGACAACTACCGCAAGCGGAGCGAGCGCGAGCGCCGCGAGGCCCTGCGCTACGCCGCCTCGGCGCCGCTGGGCGACCTCCTCGAGGTGGTCGACAACCTCCAGCGCGCGCTCGCCGCCGGCGGCTCGGCCGACGACCTCAAGACCGGCGTCGAGATGACCCTGCGCCAGCTCGAGGACGTCCTCGGCCGCCACGGCATCGAGGGCGTCCACGCCGTCGGCCGGCCCTTCGACCCCACCGTCCACGAGGCGGTCAGCCGCATCGAGGACCCGGACGCCGAGACCGCCACCGTGGTCGAGGAGCTGCAGCGCGGCTACCGCCTGCACGAGCGGCTGCTGCGGCCGGCGCGGGTGGTGGTCGCGGTGCCGCCGGACGAGGCGTGAGGACGGCGGGCGGAGACGGCGAGGCACGGTGAGCCGCGTTCTCGGCATCGACCTCGGGACCACCAACTCCTGCGCCGCGGTGGTCGACGCGCTGGCGCCGCGGGTGCTGGTCAACCGCGAGGGGAGCCGCACGACGCCGTCGATCGTCGGCTTCGCCGAGGACGGCGACCGCCTGGTCGGCCACATCGCCAAGCGCCAGGCGATCACCAACCCGAAGAACACCGTCTACGCGGTCAAGCGGCTGATCGGCCGGAAGTCCGAGGACGCGGAGGTCCAGCGCTCGGGCGAGGTGCTGCCCTACACGCTGGTCACCGCGCGGAACGGCGACGTCGAGGTGCTGGTCGGCGAGCGCCGCTACGGGCCGGCGGAGATCTCGTCGTTCGTCCTCCGCGAGCTCAAGGAGTGCGCCGAGGAGGAGCTCGGGGAGGAGATCGCCAAGGCGGTGGTCACCGTGCCCGCCTACTTCGACGACGCGCAGCGGCAGGCGACCCGCGACGCCGGGCAGATCGCCGGCCTCGACGTGCTGCGCATCCTGAACGAGCCGACCGCGGCGGCGCTCGCCTACGGCATCGAGCGCAAGGGCGGCGGCGCCAAGATGATCGCCGTCTACGACCTCGGCGGCGGCACCTTCGACGTCTCGATCCTCGAGCTCGCCCAGGGCATCTTCGAGGTGCGCGCCACCGCCGGCGACACATTCCTCGGCGGCGAGGACTTTGACCTCGCGATCATGCGCTGGCTGATCGAGGAGTTCCGCGGCGAGACCGGCATCGACCTCGCCGAGGACCGCATGGCGCTCCAGCGCCTGAAGGAGGCCGCCGAGCGCGCCAAGTGCGAGCTGTCGACGGCGTTCGAGGCGACGATCAACCTGCCGTTCATCTCCGCCGACGACTCCGGGCCGCGCCACCTGTCGCGGAAGCTCTCGCGGCAGCTCTTCGAGGAGCTGGTCGAGCCGCTGGTGGCGCGCACCGAGGGGCCGTGCAAGGACGCGCTGGCCCAGGCCGGGCTCACCGCGGCGACCATCGACGACGTGCTCCTGGTCGGCGGCCAGACCCGCTCGCCGATCGTCGTCGAGCGCGTGCGGCGCATCTTCGGCCGCGAGCCGAACGCCGAGATCAACCCCGACGAGGTGGTGGCGATCGGGGCGGCGATCCAGGGCGCGGTGCTCGCCGGCGACGTCAAGGACGTGGTGCTCCTCGACGTCACCCCGCTGTCGCTCGGCATCGAGACCCACGGCGGGCTGACCGCCCAGCTCATCCCGCGGAACTCGACCATCCCCACCAAGGCGACGCAGGTGTTCACCACCGTCGGCGACAACCAGGACACGGTGGAGATCCACGTGCTCCAGGGCGAGCGCGAGCTGGCGAAGGAGAACCGCTCCCTCGGCAGCTTCGAGCTGGTCGGCATCCCGCCGGCGCCGCGCGGCGTGCCGCAGATCGAGGTCACCTTCGCCATCGACTCGAACGGCATCGTCAACGTCTCCGCCCGCGACGTGGCGACCAACCGCTCGCACTCGATCCAGATCAACCCGGCGTCGGGGCTGTCGAAGGAGGAGATCGAGCAGCGCGTCGCCGAGGCCGAGGCGCAGGCGCGCGCCGACCACGACCGCCGCGGCCTGCTCGAGCTGAAGAACAGGGTCGAAGGGCTGGTGTACAACAACGAGCGGGTGTTCGAGGAGTTCCGGCGCATGCTCGGCGAGACCGACGCGAAGGAGATCCACGAGTCGCTGCTCACCGCGCGGACGGCGCTCCTCAACGACGACCGCGGGGCGCTCGAGAGCGCGATCGGCGACCTCAACGACGTCTCGCGCCTGCTCTCCGACGTGATGCTCAAGCGCCCCGGCGCCGGCGCCTGAGCGCGATCCGAATCGAACTGACCGGCGGGGGATCCACTCTTCGATGGCCGCACGACGCGATTACTACGAGGTGCTGGGGGTGCCGCGGGACGCGCCGCTCCAGGAGATCAAGAAGGCGTACCGCCGGCTGGCGGTGCAGCACCACCCGGACCGCAATCCCGGCAACAAGGAGGCCGAGGAGACGTTCAAGGAGGCGGCCGAGGCCTACGCCGTGCTCTCCGACGCCGAGAAGCGCAAGCGCTACGACCGCTTCGGCCACGCCGGGGTGGGCGGCGCCGCCGGCAATCCGTTCCAGGGCGGCGCCGGCTTCGACCCGTCGGTGTTCGGCGACTTCGCCGACGTGCTGGGCGACCTCTTCGGCTTCGGCTTCGCCGGCGGCCGCCGCCGCGGCGGCCCGCGCGCCCCGGCCCGCGGCGCCGACCTGCGCTACGACCTGACGCTCTCCTTCGAGGAGGCCGCCTTCGGCACCACCGAGACGCTGCGCATCCCGCGGCTCGAAGCGTGCGACACCTGCTCCGGCTCGGGCAGCGCCGGCGGCGCGGCGCCCCAGACCTGCTCGACCTGCGGCGGGCACGGCCAGGTGCGCTTCACCCAGGGCTTCCTCACCGTCGCCCGCACCTGCCCCCAGTGCGGCGGCGAGGGGGTGACGATCAGCGATCCCTGCCCGGCCTGCCGTGGCGCGGGCCGGGTGGAGCGCGACCGCTCGCTCGAGGTGCGGGTGCCGGCCGGCGTCGACCACGGCTCGCGGCTGCGCCTGGCCGGCGAGGGGGAGCACGGCCGGAACGGCGGCCCGCCCGGCGACCTCTACGTGGTGCTCCGCGTCGAGCCGCACGAGCGCTTCGCGCGCGACGGCGTCGACGTCCTCGCCGAGGAGGCGATCGGCTACCCGCAGGCGGTCCTCGGCGCCACCCTCGAGATCGACACCCTGCACGGCAAGCAGCCGCTCGAGGTGCCGCCGGGCACCCGGAGCGGCACCGAGCTCCGCCTGCGCGGCCAGGGCATCGAGCGCCTCGGCCGCCCCGCCGGCCGCGGCGACCACGTCGTCCGCGTCGAGGTCCGCGTCCCCCACCCGCGCGAGCTCTCCGACGAGGAGGTCGAGCTGCTCCGCAAGCTGGCGGAGACGAGCGGGCAGCCGGTCCGGGACCGGGTGTTGGACCGCGTCAAGAAGATGTTCGGCTGAGCCGGGCCTCCGGAGCGGCCGGCCTCCCTGCCGGCCGTTCGCCCGCGGCGATTCGGGGTAGCCTGCCGCCCGTGCGCTACCGGGTGCTCGCCTACCGCCTGCCGGCGAACGGCCGGCACGGAAAGCCGGCCGCTCCCGAGGCCACCGGAGCGCCGCCAGGGCGTCGCTCGCAAGGCGCGAGGGGCG
>DATABP010000499.1:0-5106 GCA_036259515.1 Thermoanaerobaculia bacterium
GCTCGGCGCCCTCGGCTACGCCGCCGGCGCGGAGGCGCCCCGCCGCGGCGGCCCCGACCCGGACGTCGTCGCCCCGCCGGCCGCCGCCGGACCGCGCAAGCTGGTGCGCACCGTCCAGCTCGTGCTCACCGTCGGCGACGCGGCGGCCACCGCGGACCGCGTCGAGGCGCTCGTCGAGCAGGCCGGCGGCTACGTCTCGGCGTCGGAGTCCACGCGGCGGCCGGACGAGCTGGTCGACGTGACGATGACCCTGCGGCTGCCGGTCGATCGCCTCGACCCGGTGCTCGCCGCCCTCCGCGAGCTCGCCCAGCGGGTGGAGCGGCAGAGCCTGTCCACCGAGGACGTCACCGACCGCTACGTCGACCTCGAGGCCCGGCTGCGCGCCCTGCGCGCCACCGAGCAGGAGCTGACCGCGCTCCTCGGCGAGTCGCGCGCCCGCGGGCACTCGGCCGAGGACATCATGGCGATCTACCGCGAGCTGACCGGCATCCGCTCGCAGATCGAGCAGCTCCAGGGGCAGCTCCAGCAGCTCGCCGACCGGGTGACCTACTCGACCGTCCACCTCGAGCTGCGCCCCGCCGAGGCCGGCCGTCCGCTGGTCGACGAGGGCTGGCAGCCGGGGTCGACGCTGCGCAACAGCCTGCGCGGGCTGGTCTCTGCGCTCCAGTGGCTGGCCGACGCCGCGATCGTGCTGGTGGTCGCCGTGCTGCCGATCCTGCTGCTCGTGGGGCTCGGGATCTGGCTGCTCGCGGCGCTGGTGCGGCGGGCGCGGCGGCGGAGGACGCAGGCCGAGGGCGACGGCGCGCCGCCCGCGGGCTGATCCGCCCGCGAGCGGCGAGCGCCCGGCTCAGGAGCGACGACCGCTCAGTTGCCGTCGCCGATCCCGTCGAGGATCTCGCCGAGCACGCGGGCGCCCCAGCGTGCCGCCTCGCGCCGCGCCGCCTCCTCGACCTCGGCCGGGATACGTCGCGCCGGCGGGTTGGTGCGGCGGGTGGGCGGGTCCGGCTCCGAGCCGCGGTCGGCGATCACCGTCCCCGGCCTCCCCGGACCGCGGCGGAGCAGCGGGTACGGATTGATCGCTCCGCCGCCCTCCCGGTAGATGCCGTAGTGGAGGTGCGGCGGCGTCGTCCGCGCGTTGCCGGTGTTGCCGACGTAGCCGAGGAGCGACCCCTCCTGCACCCACTGCCCCTCGCGCACCGGGCCCCAGGAGTCGAGGTGGGCGTAGTAGTGCCGCCAGCCGCCCGGGCCGACCACCGTCACCGTGATGCCGCCGAGCCCGCCGTTGCCGAGCTTGGCGACGTACCCCTCGGTGGCTGCCAGCACCCGGGTGCCGCGCGGCGCGAAGATGTCGATCCCCTCGTGCCGCCGCCCGCCGCTCCGCGGCGCGCCGAAGTTGTCCTGGAGGCTGGCCGGCGACACCCCGGCCACCGGCACCGGCAGCGACGACGGCGGCGGCTGGTTGCGGGTGCCTCGGCGCGAGGGGGCGGAGCTGGGCGACGGAAGCGTCGCGCAGGCCGCGGCGAGCGCGGCCAGCGACAGGAGGGCGGCAGCCCTCGGCAGCAGAGCGACAGCGGCCCCCGCCGACGCCCTCCCGCTCACCCACCCGCCCGGCGCCCGCGTCGAGGCCTGGATCGACATTCGACGATGCATGGGAACGGTGAAACAGCGGCGGGATGGCGGCTTCTTCCTGGAACCGGTCGAGTAGAGTGGCGGCGGAGCCCGAACGATGCCCGCACCGATTCGTGACTGGGTGTTGACCGCCCACGCCGAGACGGAGTTGCGGCGGCGTGGTCTCGGTGTCGCTGTCCTCGCCACGATCCTCGAGTCACCGGAGCGGCGGCGCCCGTTTCGACCGGGACGCGATGTGTTGGAATCGCGGCTGGAGGTGGACGGCAAGACCTATCTCATCAGGGTCTTCGTCGATGTCGACCGCAGCCCCGCCGAGGTGGTCACCGCCTACCGCACGAGCAAGCTCGCGAAGTACTGGGGAGATGAGCCATGAAGGTGTCCTACGACCCGAAAACCGACTCGATGACGATCGTCTTTCGCGAGGGCGTCGCGGTGGCCGAGAGCGACGAGGAGAAGCCGGGCGTGATTCTCGATTACGACGTAGAGGGCAACCTCCTGTCGTTAGAGATCCTCGACGCGTCGCAAAGGGTGACCGACGCCCGCAAGGTCGAGGTTCAGATGAGCGCGTGAGCCATCTCGCGCTCTCCCTCACCGGAAGTCGTAGCTCCGCACCTCCGCCAGCGCCTCGACGCCGGACAGCGGCCAGAACCTTTCCGCCTTGACCGACAGCGTGCCGTCACGCTTCTGGAGGATGCCTTCGACGATCAGGCCGGGGCGGGAGACGACGAGGGGGCGCTCGGCGGCGAGGAGGTCGGGAGTGACGATCGCCTGGGTCATGCCGGTCTCGTCCTCGAGCGTCATGAAGAGGAGGCCCGAGGCGGTGCCGGGGCGCTGGCGGACGATCACCGAGCCGGCGGTGCGCACGCGGCGGCCGTCGGGGAGACGCCACAGCTCGGCGGTGGGCACGACGCCGCGGCGGGCGAGCTCGGGGCGCAGGTAGCGGAGCGGGTGGGGGCCGACGGTCAGCCCGGTGTGGGCGTAGTCGGCGAGGGTCTCCTCGACGTCGGCCATCTCGGGGAGCGGCGAGGGCGCGGCGTCCGGCTCGCCGGCGAAGAGCGGGCCCACCGGCCTCCCCGCCCGCGCCACCTGCCACAGCGCCGCCCGCCGCGTCAGCCCCAGCCCGCCGAGCGCCCCGGCCGCCGCCAGCGCCCCGAGCTCGTCCTCCCGCAGCCTCGCCCGCCGCGCCAGGTCGTCCGCGTCGCGGAACGCCCCCCGCCCCTGCTCCCGCTCGATGGCCGCCGCCGCCTCCCGCCGCAGCCCGCGCACGAACTTGAGCCCCAGCCGGACCGCGCCCCGCGGGCCGCCGCCGTTCCGCTCCTCCCAGCGGCAGCGCACCCCCGACCGCGTCACGTCGATCGCCCGCACCTCGACGCCGTGCCGCTCGGCGTCCTTGACCAGCGTCGCCGGGTGGTAGAAGCCCATCGGCCAGGCGTTCAAGAGCGCGATCAGGAAGGCCGTCGGGTGGTGCGCCTTCAGGTAGGCCGAGGCGTAGGCGATCAGGGCGAAGCTCGCCGCGTGCGACTCCGGGAAGCCGTAGAGGGCGAAGGAGCGGACGGCGGTGACGATCGCCTCGCGCGCCTCCTCCGCGAGGCCGCGCGCCGCCATCCCGGCGCGGAGCTTGCCCTCCATCGCCCGCATCTGCTCCATGGAGCGCTTCGAGCCCATCGCCCGCCGCAGCGCCTCCGCCTCGCCGGGGGAGAAGCCGGCGGCGACCATCGCGATCTTGAGGATCTGCTCCTGGAAGAGCACCACGCCGAGCGTGCGCTCGAGGATCGGCTCCAGGCAGGGGTGGGGGTAGCTCACCGCCTGGCGGCCGAGGCGGCGCTCGAAGTAGGGGCTCGCCATGCCGCCGGCGATCGGCCCCGGGCGGATGATCGCCACCTGCACCACCAGGTCGTAGAAGCGGCGCGGCGCGTTCCGCGGCAGCGACGACATCTGCGCCCGGCTCTCGATCTGGAAGACGCCGACGGTGTCGGCGGCGCGGATCATCGCGTAGGTCGCGGGATCGTCCTCCGGAAGGTGGGCGAGGTCGACCCGCACCCCCTCCCGGGCGCGGATCAGCGGCACCGCCTCCTCGAGCACGTTGAGCATGCCGAGGCCGAGGAGATCGACCTTGATGATGCCGAGGTCGGCGCAATCGTCCTTGTCCCACTGCACGACGACGCGGCCGGGCATCGACGCCGGCTCGAGCGGCACCACCTCGTCGAGCCGGCCGGCGGCGATCACCATGCCGCCCGAGTGCTGGCCGAGGTGGCGGGGGAGGTGGTGGAGCTTCACCCACAGCTCGGCGAAGAGCCGCATCCGCCGCTCCTCGGGGTCGAAGCCGGCGGCGGCGAGCTCGGCGGCGAAGCTCTTGTCGTCGCCGTTCGCCAGATCCCAGGTCCAGTTGCCGAGCCGCTTGGCGAGCCGGTCGACCTGCTCCGGCGAGTAGCCGAGCGCCTTGGCGACCTCGCGGGTGGCCGAGCGGTCGCGGTAGGTGATCACGTTCGCGGTCATCGCCGCGCCGTGCTCCCCGTAGCGGCGGTAGACGTACTGGATGACGCGCTCGCGCTGGTCGCCGGAGGGGAGATCGAGGTCGATGTCCGGCCACTCGCCGCGCTCTTCGGAGAGGAAGCGCTCGAAGAGGAGCTCCATCTTCACCGGGTCGACGGCGGTGATCCCCAGCGCGTAGCAGACGGCGCTGTTCGCCGCCGAGCCGCGCCCCTGGACGAGGATCCCCTCGCGGCGGCAGAAGCGCACCACGTCCCACACGATCAGGAAGTAGCCGGCGAGGTCGAGCTTCTCGATCAGCGCCAGCTCGTGGGCGAGCTGCGCCTGGGCGCGGGCGGTCAGCGGCCGGAAGCGGGCGCGCGCCTCGTTCCAGGTGACGTGGCGGAGGTAGGAGCCGGGGGTCTCGCCGGGCGGCAGCGGGTAGTCGGGGAAGCGGTAGCCGAGGTCGGCGAGGGTGAAGTCGAGGAGGGCGGCGAGCCGCGCGCTCTCCGCCACCGCCTCGGGGAGATCGGGGAAGAGGGCGGCCATCTCGGCGGCGCCCTTGACGTGCCGCTCGCGGTGGGCGGCGAGGCGGCGGCCGGCGGCGTCGAGGTGGGTCTTCTCGCGGAGGCAGGTCAGCACGTCGTGGAGCGGCTTGTCCTCGGCGCGGGCGTAGCGCACGCCGTTGGTGGCGACCAGCGGCAGCCGCAGCCGGCGGGCGAGGTCGACGAGCGCCCGGTTGGCGTGCTCCTCGTCGCGCAGCCGGTGGCGCTGGAGCTCGACGTGGACGCGGCCGTCGAAGAGGTGCGCCAGCCGCTCGACCTCCGCCCGCGCCGCCTCCGGCCCGCCGGCGGCGAGCGCGCGGGCCACCGGCGAGGCCTCGCCGCCGGTCAGCACGTGGAGCCCCCCGGCGTGCGCCGCCACCTCCTCCCGGGTCGCCCGCGCCTCGCCCTTCGCCCGCCCGGGGGCGGCGACGGTGAGCAGACGGCAGAGGTTCCTGTAGCCCTG
>DATABP010000500.1:0-2919 GCA_036259515.1 Thermoanaerobaculia bacterium
CGCCGCGCTGGTGCCGCTCTACGTCGACGCCGGCGAGCTGTGGACGCTCCTGACCTCCCGCGCCGCCCCCCGCGGCCAGGTCGCCCCGATGGCCTTCCCCGGGGCGGTCCTCGCCGCTGGCGAGGAGCCCTGGCCGGCGGCGCTCCGTGGCGGCCTGGCGGAGGCGGGGCTGGCCTCGGAGGTGGTGCTCGACCTCGGCCGCCTGCCCGCCGCGCTCACCCCCGCCGGGGTGGCGATCCTGCCCTGCGTCGGCGCGGTGCCGGCGCCGGCGGTGGAGAAGCGCGCCGCGCCGCGCGCCGGCTCGGCGGTGGTCGAGGTGGTGCCGCTGCCGCTCTCCGCGCTCGCCGCGCCGCAGCTCGTCGAGCGGCAGCCGGTCGAGGCCGGCGGCGAGCGGCGCGAGATCGCCGTCTACCACGTCGGCCGCCACCGGGTGTGGGGGGTGACGGCGCGGATCGCCGGCAGCCTCCTGGCCCGCCTCGGCCTCGGGGGGCCGCTGGCCGAGGAGACGGCGGCACCCTGACGAAGCCGCCCTGAAACGAGAAACGGCGGCGGGTGCGACCCCGCCGCCGTCGGTCGGGCGCCCGCGCGGGGCGCCGCGGTCTCGCCTCCGACTACTGGTTCGGCCAGTCGCCCCAGATCGAGCAGTGGCCGGCCTCGTCGGTGCCGGTGAGCTCGTGGAGCACGCCGCCGTAGGCCGCGTTCATCACCGCGCGCGGCGAGAAGTGGAGCTTGCCGTTGTTGTCGGTGATGAAGATCTTGCCGAAGTGGCCCTGCGAGATGCCGTGGCCGGCCTCGTGGAGCGCCACCGTCTCGACGTCGATGTTGCCGCCGATCTGCCACACGAAGCCGTCGTTGTAGAAGATCTCGCGGAACGCCGTGTCGGCCTTGCCGTCGCCGTTGATGTCGGTGGGGTTGCCGAGGCCGTCGACCCAGTTGAGGGTGAAGGTGACGCCGAGGGTGGAGGGGCCGAGGATGCCGCCCGGCAGCCAGCCCGCGTGCACCACGTCGGCGACCTGGCCGCCAGGGAGAGCGCCGGGGATGCCGAGCAGGAAGTCGACGAGGTCGGCGTCGGCGCCGGTGTCGGCGAGCTTGACGACCGGGGCCGCCGAGCAGGTGGTGGCGAAGTCCCAGGTCGCCATCGCGCGATCGATCGCCGCCTCGGTGTCGGCGTTGGTCAGCCCGTCGTTGGTGGCGCCGTCGCCCTGGTCGACCAGGTAGGAGATCGCGTTGCCGACGTTCCACGCGCGCCGCGGGTCGAAGGGCGCGAAGTCCGAGCCGAGCTGCTTGTTGCCCACGTTGAACGCGAAGACCGTGTTGCCGGCCTCCTCGCCGTCGCCCTCGTCGATGGTGACCCACTCGATCTGACCCACCCGCACGCCGGCGCCGGCGACGGCCAGCGACGCGTTGAGGTCCTCCAGCATGGTCTGGTAATCCGCCGTGACGTCGACCGCCATCGCCGGCGCCGCGAACACGAGAACCGCAGCCACTCCAAGCAGTTTCCTCATGACCAGCCTCCTTGTTTGTCCAACTGAAAGGGTGCGAAATGCTAGCACATGAATACGGATGGAGGCTACGCAGGTTCGACGGCGCCGCGTTCGGGCTCAGCGCACCGGCAGGTCGAGGGTGAAGACGGTGCCGCGGGGGCGGTTGTCCTCGACCCGGATCGAGCCGCCGTGGTCGCTGACGATGCGGTGGACGATCGCCAGCCCGAGGCCCGTGCCGCGCCCCTTGGTCGAGAAGTGGGGGAGGAAGAGCTTGTCCCGCGCCTCGGGCGGGATGCCGCGGCCGGTGTCGGACACGTGGAGGTGGAGGTGGCCGTCGCGGCGGTGGGCGGAGACGGTCACCCGCCCCGGCGCGTCGGTCGCCTCGATCGCGTTGTCGAGGAGGTTGATCAGCGCGCGGCGGATCTGCTGGCCGTCGAGCGACACCTCGCCGACCCCGGGCTCGACCTCCTTGTCGACCTCGACGCCGCCCTTGATGTCGCGGTAGAGCTCGAGCGTGTCGCCGACCAGCCGCGCCACGTCGGTCGGCTCGGGGTGCGGGCGCGGCATCCGGGCGTAGCGCGAGAACTCGTCGACCATCGCCTGCAGCGTGTCGACCTCGCGGACGATCGTCTCCACCCCCTCCTCGAGCGCCTCGGCGAGCCGCGGGTCGCCCTGGCGGCCGCGGCGCAGCAGGCGCTCGGCGGAGAGCTTGATCGGGGTCAGCGGGTTCTTGATCTCGTGGGCGATGCGCCGCGCCGCCTCGCTCCACGCCGCCGCCTGCTGCGCCTTGATCAGCTCGGTCAGCTCCTCGAGCACCAGCACGCGGCCGGGCGGGCCGCCGCCGCTCGCCGGCAGCGGCGTCACCTTGGCGTCGTAGGCCCGCCACTCGCCGCCCAGGAGCAGGTGGACCTCCTGGCTGTAGCGGCGGTCGGGCGCCTCGCCGGGCCGCGGGGCGAGGAGCGCCGCCAGCTTCCGCCGCTCGGGGTCGCGCCACGCGTCGTCGGCGCGGCGGCCGATCACCTCGTCCTCGCGCTGGCGCAGCATGGCGAGCGCGGCGGCGTTGCAGGTGAGGATCGTCCCCTCGCCGTCGATCGACAGCACGCCGGCGGCGACGTTGGCGAGCACCGCGCCGATCAGGCCGCGCTCGGCGGCGATCCGCCGGTTCGCCTCGACCAGCTCGGCGTGGGAGCGCTCGATGACCTCCTCGTTGCGCTGGAGCTCCTCGGTCATCCGGTTGAACGAGCGCACCAGCTCGCCGAGCTCGTCGTCGGCGGCGACGTCGACGCGGTGGCCGAGGTCGCCGGTGCCGACCCGCCGGGTGCCCTCGGCGAGCGCCTGGATCGGCACCGTCACCCGCCGCGCCAGGTAGAGGCCCACCCACGACGAGGCGAGGAGGATGAGCAGGGTGACCATCGCGAAGGTCAGCAGGTGCGCC
>DATABP010000501.1:0-3108 GCA_036259515.1 Thermoanaerobaculia bacterium
CGGCCGGCGACTGCGCCACCCTGCGCGACCGACCCGAGACCCCGAAGGCCGGCGTCCACGCCGTGCGCCAGGGGCCGCTCCTGTGGCGGAACCTGGTCGCGGCGGCGCGCGGCGGCGAGCTCGCCCGCTTCCGGCCGCGGCGGCGGTTCCTGGCGCTCCTCGACACCGGCGACGGGCGGGCGATCCTCGCCTACGGGCGCCTGGCGCTGTGGAGCCGGTGGGCGGCGCGGCTCAAGGAGCGGATCGACCGCCGGTTCGTGCGGCGGTCTCGGCGGCCGGTGGGATGAGCGCCCGCCAGGTGCCCAGGTCGCCGGCGAAGAAGACCCGCCCGCCGCGCCGCCAGTCGAGGCGGGTGTGCGGCCGCTCCAGCCACGTCACGGTGTCTCCAAGAGCGGTGCCGCGGCCGCTTGCGCCGGCGCAACGACGGCGCGCCGGCGAGGAGCTAACGCACCGCCGCGCCGCGCCGCCGCTTGAGCCGCGGCCCGATCAGCGCGTCGACCGAGTAGCGCCCGGCGCCGGTGAAGGCGAGGCCCAGGAAGCCGATCAGGAACAGCATCGCCGGCTCCTTGCTGGCCCACGACTGCGCCTGTCCGCTCATGAAGAGGCGCGCGCCCTCGCCGGACGTCCACGGGTCGCTGCCGTGGGCGACCAGCGCCGCCACCCCCATCCCGATCACCACCGGGATGGCCGCGAACCGCGTCCCCAGCCCGAGCATCACGAGCAGCGCGCAGAAGAACTCGGCGCCGGTGATCAGCACCAGGCTGACCGCCGGCCCCAGCCCGACCGGGTCGCCGAACTGGTCGAACTGGCCGCCGAGCAGCATCTGGAGCTTGCCCCAGCCGTGGGTGATCAGGAAGCCGCCGATCCCCAGCCGCAGGATCAGGAGGCCGATCGAGGTCCAGCGGTCCTGCCAGCGGGCCACCGAGCCGGCGGCCTCGACGGTGACGGGTGCGGTCTCTGCGCTCATCGCTCGCTCCTCCATGTCGAAGCGCGCATTCTGTCAGGACGCTGCCGCAGGCTAGTCTCGCCGCCTGAGAGGAGCGCGCGCGTGCCGACCTACCGGCTGACCATCGAGTACGAGGGCACCCGCTACCGCGGCTGGCAGGAGCAGGAGAACGCCCCGCGCACGGTGGCCGGCGAGCTGCGGCGGGCGATCGAGGAGGTCGCCGGCGGCGCCGTCGAGCTCGGCGGCTCCGGGCGCACCGACGCCGGCGTCCACGCGCTCGGCCAGGTGGCGCACCTGCGGACGGCCCGGCCGCTCGGCGGCGGCGCGGCGCTCGACCGCTTCGCCGCCCGGGTGAACGAGCGGCTGCCGCCGGACGTCCACCTCCTCGCCGTGGCGCCGGCCCCCGACCGCTTCCACGCCCGCCACGCCGCCGTCGCGCGGAGCTACCTCTACCAGGTCTCCCGCCGCCGCACCGCGCTCGCCAAGCGCTTCGTGTGGTGGGTGCGCGACCCGCTCGACGCGGCGGCGATGGCGGCGGCCGCCGGCGAGCTGCCCGGGCGCCACGACTTCCGGCTCTTCGCCGCCGATCCCGAGGGCAAGCGGAGCGAGAAGAAGTCGACGGTGGTGGTCGTCGAGGCGGCGGAGGTGGCGGCGGCCGGCGACCTGGTGCTCCTCCGGGTCGTCGCCAGCCACTACCTGTGGAAGATGGTCCGCCGGCTGACCGGGGCGCTGGTCGAGGTCGGCCGCGGCGGCCTCGACCGGGACGGCTTCCGCGCGCTGGTCGCCGGCCGCCCCGGCCGCCGCCCGGACGGCTCCCCCTTCCTCCCCGCCGAGCACACCGCGCCGCCCTCGGGGCTCTTCCTCGAGCGCGTCCTCTACCCCGGCGACCCGCCGCTCGCCCCGATCGCCCCGGCGGTGCCGGTCGGCCGCCCCACCGCGTAGCGGCCGGACGCCGCCGCCCGCCCGCGGTCGAGCCAGGCGCGGAAGCCGCGCTCGAGCTCGACGAGGTGCTCGACGTCGCGGGTGCCGTAGCTGTCGAGGAGGAGCGCCGGGTTGGGGGCGTAGCCGTCGGCGATGCGCTCGAGGAAGCGGAGGAAGCCGTCGCGGTGGCGGCCGCCGTCGCCGGCGAGGAGGTAGCGCACGAAGGCGCCGGCGTAGGCGTAGTTCACCCAGGAGTCGCCGGCGTAGAACTGCTCCTGGGTCATCGTCAGCACCTCGGGCAGGCGCGGCAGGGCGCCGCCGTCGACGGCCGCGCCGAGGGCGAGCAGCCGGCGGTCGAGCTCCGAGGGGCCGCGGAAGCTCGCCGCCAGCGCCGCCGCCCGGCGGTCGGTGCTGTCGATCGTCGCGTCGTCCTCCACCCACAGCGCGGCGAGCTCCTCGGCGAGCCCCTCCTCGAGCCACGCCGGCAGCGCGCGGGCGAGCGCGCGGGCGTTCATCAGGTGGGCGATCTCGTGGACCACGGTGGTCGCCACCGCGCGCCGCGAGCGGCCCTCGACGTAGGAGGCGAGGACCCCGCCGGCGGCGTGCCCGGCGTGGCCGCTCGCCGGCATCCGGTCGCCCGAGTAGCTGCGGTAGTCGGCCTCGGCGGCGAAGAGCACCGCGGAGCGCAGCGGATCGCCGGTGGGCAGGCGGGCGAAGCGCGCGAAGTAGGCCTCCTCGGCGACGCCGGCGACCTGGTCGAGCATGGCGAGGAGGTTCTCGTCGTCGACGTCGGTCCACAGCTCGTAGGCGCCGAGCGCGCGCTCCGTCCGCCGCACGCCGAGGAGCTTGCGCGCCTGGCGGAGGAGGTCGCCGCGCGAGGCGCGCACCGGCTCGAAGCGCGCCCGCATGCCGCCCTGCCGGGCGCCGCGCCGGGGGTGCGGGACCTGCCACGACTCGTCGACCCAGCCGCGCCGCCCCTGGTAGAGCACCTCCGCCCAGCCGCCCTCGCGGGAGAGCACCGGCAGGAAGGCGAGCGACGGCAGCTCCCGGCCGCCGGAGGAGGCGCCGCGCGCCTCGCGCACCGGCTGCCCGGGCAGGAACCAGCGCCAGCCGAGCGCCAGCCGGCGCGGCGCGTCGGGCTCGCGGCCGTCGCGGTGCACGATGCGGCCGAGGTCCGGCGCGCCGGCGATCTCGACCAGCTCGGGGAGGGAGGAGCCGGGAGCGGGCGCGCCGGAACCGGC
>DATABP010000502.1:0-3882 GCA_036259515.1 Thermoanaerobaculia bacterium
GGTCGACGCGGTGGCCGGCGGCGAGACCGGCGCCCTGGTGCCGGTCGGCGACCGCCGGGCGCTGGCCGCCGCCCTCCTCGCCTACCTCGACGACCCGGGCCTCCGCGCCGCCCACGGCGCCGCCGGCCGCCGGCGCGTCGAGCTCCTGTTCGCCCGCCGCCGGGTGTGGGGCGCCTGGGTCGAGCTGTACCGCGGCGAGCTGGCGCGGCGCGCTCCCGCAGTAGGATCGCGGTGAACCTCCCGACGTCGCTGTCTCCGCGACCGCCGAGCCCTCCCGTGCCGCTCCCCGACCTCTCGCGCCAGACCGTCCTCGTCACCGGCGGCGCCGGGTTCATCGGCTCGCACCTGGTCGACGCGCTGGTCGAGGCCGGCGCCCGGGTGCGCGTGCTCGACGACCTGTCGACCGGGCGGCGCGACAACCTCGCCCACCTCGACGGACGGATCGAGCTCCAGATCGGCGACGTGCGCGACCTCGACGCCTGCCGCGCCGCCTGCGCCGGCGCCGCCGTCGTCTTCCACCAGGCGGCGCTCGGCTCGGTGCCGCGCTCGATCCGCGACCCGGCGACCACCTTCGCGGTCAACGTCGCCGGCACCGCCAACGTGATGGCGGCGGCGCGCGACGCCGGCGCGCGGCGGGTGGTCTACGCCTCGTCGTCGAGCGTCTACGGCGACTCGTCGCGGCTGCCCAAGCGCGAGGGCGAGGAGGGCGACACGCTGTCGCCCTACGCGGCGTCGAAGCGGATGTGCGAGGAGCTCGGGCGGGTGTTCGCGCGCTCGTTCGGAATGGAGACCGTCGGCCTGCGCTACTTCAACGTCTACGGGCCGCGGCAGGACCCCTCCGGCCCCTACGCCGCGGTGGTGCCGCTCTTCTTCGCCGCCGCGATCGCCGGCGAGCCGGCGGTGATCCACGGCGACGGCGAGCAGAGCCGCGACTTCACCTTCGTCGCCGACACCGTCGCCGCCAACCTGCTCGCCGCCGGGGCGCCCGCCGCCGAGGTCGCCGGCCAGTGCTTCAACGTCGCCGCCGGCGACCGCACCTCGATCAGCCGCCTCGCCCGCTGGATCGGCGAGGCGGTGGGCGAGGCGCCGCCGCCGCGGCACGTCCCGGCGCGGGAGGGCGACGTGCGGCACTCGCAGGCGTCGCTGATCCGCGCCCGCCAGGCGCTCCGCTACGAGCCGCGGTGGACGGTGCGCCAGGGCCTCGCCCGCACCCTGGAGTGGTACCGCCAGGGCCAGCCGGCGGCGCGCTGAGCCTGCCGCCGACGGCGGGCGCGACGCGATGACCACCCCGCTCGCCCGCTTCCACGACCGCGCCGCCGCCTGGGCCGCGGCGCTGCCCGACGAGGCCGCCGCCGACCTCCTCCTCGGCCATGGCCTCTACGTGCTGGCCGGCCACCCGCGGCTCGCCGAGCCGGTGCGCCGCCGCCTCGCCGAGGCCGGCCGCCGCAACCTCGCCGCCAACCTCTTCGCCGTCCACCGCTTCGGCGAGGTACGCGACCGCCTCGCCGGCCTCGACGTCTGCCCGCTCAAGGGCATCCACCTGCTCGACACGGTGTACCGCGCCGACCCGGGCGAGCGGCGGCTGGGCGACCTCGACCTCCTGGTGCGGCGGGCGGACGCCGACGCCGCGGTGGCGGCGCTCGCCGGCCTCGGGCTGGTCGAGAAGCGCCATCCCGGCGCCGACGAGGCGCCCGAGCGGGTGCTCGACGACGGCCGGCTGGCGGTGGAGCTCCACACCCGGCTGGGGATCAAGCACGGCCCGCGCTCGACGTGGGAGGACCTCTCGCCGGCCCCCGGCACCCTCCACGGCCGGCCGGTGCACCTCCTCGACGCCGAGACCACCCTCGTCCACCTCGTCGCCCACTGGGTGAAGCACGGGCCGTTCGTCGACCTGCGCTGGAGCGAGGACGTGCTGCGCTGGGCGGCGGCGGGGGTCGACGGGGAACGGGCGCTGACGGTGGCGCGGCGGCTGGGGGCGGCGCGGTCGCTGGTCGCCGGGGTGCGGGCCCTGCGGCAGGCCGCGGGCGACGAGCTCCTGCCCGGCGTGCCGGCGACGCTGCCCGGCCTCGCCGGCCGCGCGATCGTCTGGAACGAGCGCCTCGTCTGGCGGCTCGACCCCGCCGACCCCTTCGCCGCCGGCCGCCGCTCGACCCCGCTGGCGCGCAACCTGACGGCGGTGCTCCTCGCCGACCGCGCGGCCGACGCGGCGGCGTTCGTGGCGGCGAAGCGGCGAGAGCTGACGGCGCGGCGGCTGGGGCGGTGACGCCGGGGACAGCCTTCAGGCCGACCACAGCTCCCGATGCCCCGCCGGCCCGCTGCGCCGGTCGAGCTCGGGCGCGCCGGTGGTCACCCAGGCGTGCGCCTCGAGCGTGCCCTCGCCCGGCCGGCGGACGCCGACGTGGAGCCGCGGCGCCAGCCCGCAGCGGGACCACAGGTCGAGGAGCACGAGCGAGCGCTTGAGGCAGCGGCCGGTCCGCCGCGGCGGCAGCAGGGGGAGGAGGCGGGCGAGCACGGCGTCGAGGTCGGCCGGCCGGCGCAGCCAGGAGGCGGCGAAGGGCGGCACGTCGCGCAGGCGCACCGGCAGCTCCTCGAGCGGCACCCGCCGCAGCAGCCGATCGACCCGCGCCGCGGCCCGCACCAGGACCGGCAGCGCCGCGACGGCGAACAGGAGCCGGCCGGGAGGGCCTGCCAGGCGAGGACGAGCGGCGGGCGGTGCCATCCGCGCGACGATAGCCGACACCCCCGAGCCGTCCTCCACCTCGCCCGCTCGGCGAAGAACCTGCAAGCGCCCCACCCATGCGAAGGCTCCGACCTCTCCTCGCCCTCCTGGCCGCCCTCCTCGCCGGCGCCTGCGGCTCGGCGCCGCCGGCGCGCGCCCCCGCCCCGAGCTCGTGCGAGCCGGCGGAGTGGCCGGCGACGGACGCGACGCCGCTCCTCGATCCCGCGCCGGTCTCCGAGCTCCGCGGCGAGCGCTGGATCGCCCTCGACTGGCGGTGGGACGAGGTCGGCGTGGCGCCGCTCCGGCAGGCGGCGGTGAACCGGCCGGGGGACGAGTGCGCGGTCGACGCGGTGCTCGGCCGCCAGGCGGCGGCGCTCGACCTCGCCGTCACCGCGACCGGGCGGACCGACGACTGCACCTACGTCCTGCGCGCCACCGACCTTCCCGCCGCCGCGCCGGTCACCCTCGGCCCGGTGCCGCCGCACAACCGGCTGGCGGCGCTCGCCCGGCGCGGCGCGGCGGTGTGGGCGGCGCTCCAGGCGAACGGCTACGCGCGCGACCTGCCGGCCGGCGGCAACGTGGTGGTGGCGGCCGACCTGTGCACCGGCGTCGTCCGCTGGTCGTCCGGCGACCTGACCAGCAACGGGCCGCTGATGACGGTCGGCGACGCGGTGGTCACCGCCTACGGCTTCACCGCCGAGCCCGACCATCTCTACGTGCTCGACGCGGCGAGCGGCGCGGTGGTGCAGAGCGTGCCGCTGCCGTCGGCCGCCGAGGCGCTGGCGCTCACCCGCGACCGGCTGTGGGTGAAGACCTACGACGCCGTGCTCAGCTTCCGCCTGCTGCGTCCGGCGAGCGCGCCGCCGCCGGGCCGCAGCCGCTGATCTCGACCTCGATCGAGCGGGCGCCGGCGGCGAGCGACAGCCGGTCGCAGGCGGCGAGCGGGGCGAGGAGCACCTGCCAGTCCCGCCAGCGGGCGGCCTCGTCGCGGCCGGCGAGGGGGACGGCGTCGAGGAAGTCGGCGACGCCCTCGACGGTGGCGAGCGCCGGCCGCGGGTCGGCCCAGAGGCCGAGGTCGAGCCGGGAGAGGAGCGGCGCCAGCGCCGGCGCGACCGCCCGCGCCCGTCCCTCCGCCTCGTCGCCGGCGGCGGTGATCCGCCAGC
>DATABP010000503.1:0-2210 GCA_036259515.1 Thermoanaerobaculia bacterium
CCCCCGCGCGGCCGACGGATCAGTTCTTGCGCTCCGGCCACACCACGAAGTAGCCGTCCGCCCACATGATGTCGTTGTCGTAGCTCGTGGGGTCGTAGGGCCCCGAGGTCGACGGGGTGATCGTGCTCGGCCAGGTGTCGGCGGTCACCGCGCTGTCGCGGCCGCCGCTGTAGACCGCCATCACCTCGTCGGCGAGCGGGTTGCCGGTGTTCAGCGCGTAGGCGAAGAGATGGTCCCAGCCGTCCTCCTCGGGCATCCCTTCCTTGATGTAGTTCGGCACCAGCTCGCCGGAGATGTCCGAGAACGAGTTGGTGAAGTCGGCGCCGCTCCAGCTCGACAGCGTCACCGGCGCGCCGGCCGACGCGGCGCCGACCTCGTCGGTCAGCCACGACATCGCGGCGGTGCCCCAGTTGCGCTCGTCGGCCATCGTCCGCTTCTGCTTGGCCTTCTGCAGCGATTCGAGGAAGTTGGGGATCAGCAGCGCCGCGATGATGCCGATGATCGCCACGACGATCAGCAGCTCGATCAGCGTGAAGCCGCGCTGCCGTCGCATCAGGTTCCGCATTCTGGACATTCGAGTCCTCCTTGCCGAAGCTTGGGTTGTGAATTCACGACCGGCCGGCCTCCGTGCACGGACTGTGCCGCGACCGAAGTCGCCAGCAAACACAGGGGAGTTCGTCTTTCAGCCGGCGCCAGAGTGACACGGATTGTCACCCGGTCCGACGCGGAGCGTCAGCTCGTCAGCTCGGCGAGCAGGCGGCGGTAGAGCTCCACGCCGTCGACGAAGGAGGCGACCTCGATCCGCTCGTTGACACTGCCGCGGGTGCGCAGCCGCAGCACGTCCGGGGTCAGCACGTTGAACGGCGTGAAGCCGTAGGTGGGGACGCCGGCGGCGCGGAAGAAGCGGGCGTCGGTCAGCGTGTAGGGCAGGTAGAGCGGCCCGTGGACGGTGTCCGGCCGCTCGCGCGCCATGAAGCGGTCGATCGCCTGGAAGGCGGGGTGGTCGAGCGGGCTGCCGCCGGAGGCCGCCCCCTCGTCGCGCACGGCGACCTCGAAGCCGGCGGTCAGCCACGGCGGCAGGAGCTCGGCGAGCGAGCGCTCCGGGTCGGCGCCGGGGAGGAGCAGGGCGACGAGCCGCAGCTCCCAGGTGCCGTCCGGCTGGCGGTGCACCCCCTGGGGAGCGATCTGGTCGGTGAAGAACCAGCGCACGTAGGCCGGCAGCTCGGCGAAGCCGGCGCGGTCGCGGAGCAGCGCCTCGGGGTCGCGCAGCAGGTCGCGCAGGTACTCGGCGTCGCGGGTGGGGCCGTAGCGGGCCATCACCCGCGCCACCTCCGGCACCAGCCGCGGCTCGCCGAGGATGCCGAGCTCGCGCACCAGGTCGCGCCCCAGCCGCTCGAGCGCCTCCCGGGAGCCGCCGCAGACGGCGACGCGCAACGGCCGCGCCTGCGCCACCTCGGTGCCCCAGTACTTGGCCTGACCGGGGGCCGTCGCCTCCACCGCGCCGCCCTCGGTGAGCACGTAGGCCATCCGCTCGACCAGCTCGGGGTGCTCGCGGAGCACCCAGCGGGTGCCGAGGTCGCTCCCCACCTCCTCGCCGGTGGTGGCGAGCACGATCACCGACAGCTCCGGCGTCCGCCCGCTCTCGACCAGCCCGCGCACCGCCTCGAGCTGCGCCACCGCGATGCTCTTCATGTCGAAGGCGCCGCGGCCGTAGAGCCAGGGGCCGTCGATCACCCCGGCGAACGGCGGGTGCTCCCACTGCGCGTCGACCGGCACCGGGTCGACGTCGACGTGGTGGTGCAGCACGATCGCCTCGCGCCGCCGCCCCTCGACCACCGCCCAGACGTTGGCCTCCTCGCCCACCCGCTCGAGCACCGGGTCGAGGCCGATCCCGCGCAGGTAGCTCTCCACCCAGCGGGCGCCGGCGAGCTGGTCGCCGGTGCCGGTGGCGGTGTCGATCGCGATGTACTCGCGGAGGAGCTGCACCTCGCGGCGGCCGGAGAAGTCCTGCTCGATCCAGTCGGTCGCCTGCCCGAGGGAGAGGCTGGGGCGGAGCCAGGCGAGGAGCCCCACCGCCAGCCCGGCGACGAGGACCAGGCTGCCGTAGAGGGCGATCCGCGCGGCGGCGCGGCGGCGCCCGGCGAGCGGGCTGCGGACGGGACGGGGCATCTCGGGGCGGCGCCAACCTCGGCGGCGGGCGATCCTATTCC
>DATABP010000504.1:0-2065 GCA_036259515.1 Thermoanaerobaculia bacterium
GGCGGCCTCGCATGAGAGACCGCTGACGGTCCAGCGCTCCACGGCGCCGCCAGCGGCGGTCCGCCAAGAGCATCGCCGGGGGAGAGACCGACCGGCAGCGGCCGATCCTTCGGCCCGGCGGCTCTCCGTTCACTCCTCGCCCGGCCGGCTCCCCGCCGTCGCCAGCCGCGACGCCAGGGCCGCCAGGCGGGCCAGGTGGGCGGCGCGCTCGTTACCGGAGAAATCGGCGGCGACGGCGCGGGCGTGGCGGGCGAGGTCCGCCGGGTCGCCGCCCGTGGCCCAGCGCGAGCCGCGGAGCTGCTCGGCGAGCTCGGCGGCGACGGCGGCCAGCCGCAGCGCGCGCGGTGCCTCCTCCCAGGTGGCGGCGAGGTCCGCGACGCGCAGCAGGCGCTCGCTCTCGCGGAAGCGGCCGCTCTCGGGCTCACGGTAGCGCAGCGTCAGGTGCGCGATCGCCTGCTCGGAGCCGAGGCCCGGCGCGAGCAGCACCTCGTAGAGCGCGGTCACCGTGTGCCCGGCGCCGATCTCCCCGGCGTCGACCGCGTGATCGTGGCGGAAGCGGCGGTCCTCGAGGTCGCGGTTCTCGTAGCCGAGGAGCCGCCAGCGCTCGACCGCCCGCGGGTCGAACTCGACCTGCACCCGCGCCTCCTCCGCCACCGTCTCGAGCGTGCCGGCGAGCTCGGCGACGAACAGCCGGTGCGCCGTCTCGACGTCGTCGACGTACGCGTAGCGGCCGTCGCCGCGGTCGGCGAGCTGCTCCAGCAGCACGTCGTCGTAGTTGCCCATGCCGACGCCGAAGGTCGACAGCTCGATGCCGTCGGCGGCGGCGCCGGCGGCGCGGGCGAGGATCGACTCGGCGACGGTGGCCCCGACGTTGGCGACGCCGTCCGAGAGCAGCAGCACCCGCGTCGTCGTCCCCGGCCGCTTCGCCTCCCAAGCGAGCCGGTAGCCCAAGGCCAGCCCGGCCTCGGCGTTGGTCGAGCCGTCCGGCTGGAGCTCCGCGATCGCCCGCCGCGCCGCCGCGCGGTCGCCGGTCGCCGGCAGCACCACCTGCGCGCCGTCCGAGAACGCCACCACCGCCACCCGGTCGCCCTCGCCGAGCTGGTCGAGGAGGAGGCCCAGGGCGTCCTTGACCAGCTCCAGCCGGCCGCCCTGCTCCATCGAGCCCGAGGTGTCGATGACGAACACCAGCGTCGCCGGCCGCCGCGCCGCGGGGTCGATCGAGCGGGCGCGGAGCCCGAAGCGCAGCAGGCGGTAGGCGGAGCCGGGGGCGAACGGCGTCGGCGCGCCCTCGGCGGCGACACGGAAGGTCTCGCCCCGCTCGGGCGCCGGATCACCGTAGTCGAGCGCGTTGACCACCTCCTCGACGCGCACCGCCTCGGCCGGCGGCAGGTGGCCGTCCTCGAGATACGAGGCGACCAGCCCCCAGGAGCCGGTGTCGACGTCGAGGCCGAAGGTCGACAAGCGGTCGTCGGCGGTGTCGACGAACGGGTGGACGCCGTAGTGGCGGAAGCGCATGTCGCGGTAGGGGGCGTCGTCCGGCTCGACGGCGCCGCCAGGCGGCGGTGCGGCGGCGCGCAGGGGCGCCTCGGGCGCGGGCACCCGGCGGAAGCGTCGGCCGCTCGCGACGGTGGCGCCGGTGACAGCCTGCGTCGAGATCACCGGCGCCTCCCCCACCACCGTCACCGGCTCGCCGGTGACCGCGATCGCCTCGGCTCCGCCGGTGACCACGATCTCCTCCGCCACCGAGGCGAGCGGCAGCGTCAGCTCGACCGCCGTCGGCGAGCCCGCCTTCGCCGGCACCGCGACTGTCGTCGACAGCGAGGCGAAGCCATCGAGGAAGGCCTGGACCCGGTGCGACCCCGGCGGCAGGAGCACCTCGGCGCGGCCGTCGGCGCCGGTGACGCGGCGGAGGCGGTGGCCGCCGGCGTCGATGACCAGCGTCGCCCCCGGCAGCGGCAGCTCCTCCCGCTCGTCGCGCACCACGACGACCACCGGCCCCGGCCGGCTCGCCTCGGGCAGGAGCTGGACCATCGCCTCGACGGCCCCGGTACGATCGGCGGCCACC
>DATABP010000505.1:0-8577 GCA_036259515.1 Thermoanaerobaculia bacterium
CGCGCACCGAGGTGGGGGCGAGGTCGACCTGGAAGTCGCCGCGGGCGACGCGGCGGGTGGCGCCGGTCAGCGCCGCGAGCGGGCGGAGGAGGTTGCGCGCCAGGAGGCCGCCGACCAGCACCGCGGCGAGCAGCGCGACGAGCATCGCCACCACCGTGGTGCGCACCGCCTCGGCGGCGATCGCCGTCGCCCGCGCCGCCCGCCGCTCGCCGTGCCGGTCGATGCGCGCCGCGAGGTCCTCGAGCGAGCGCGAGAAGTCGGCGAGCGCCGGGGCGAGCTCGCTCTCGGTGAGCTGGTCGGCGGCGGCGAGGTCGCCCCGCTCGACGCGCGCCTGCTGCTCCCCGAGCAGGCCTCCGATGCGCTCCCAACCCCGCACCGTCTCCTCGATCTCGACGTCGAAGCCGGCGGTGCCGAGCTGGGCGAGCGCTTCGTCGCCCTTGCGCCTCGCGACGCCGACCGCGGTGGCCGAGGGCGCCCGCACCTCCGCCGGCTGGCCGCCGAAGGCGAGGTAGATGCGCTGCGCGTTGTCGACCTCCTCGACCGCCGTGGTCAGCCGGCCGAGGGCGAGGATCGCCGTCGCGTTGCGGGTCTGGAGCTCGCGCGAGATGCGCTCCAGCTCGCGCAGGTTGAGCAGGCCGTAGATCGCCGGCGCCAGGAGGATCGCGGCGATGCCGACGAGCGCCAGGCCGATGCGGGTGCGCAGGCTCACGGCCGGCCGAGGGCGTCGATCTGGCGCTCGAACTGGCGGCGGCGGCGGTTCTCGGGGTCGAGCTGGAGGAGCACGCGGAGCGCCAGGCGCGCCTCGTCGGCCTTCCCCTGGGCGATCAGCTTCTCGATCTGCGCCTCGCCCTGGAGGAGGGCGCTCTTCTTGCGCTCCTCGTCCTCCCGGCGGTCGACCTCGGCGAGCATCTCGGCCGGGCGCGGGCTGGCGGGGAGCGCCTGCGCCAGCTCGCGCGCCGCCTCGCGGGCGCCCAGCCAGTCGCCGGCGGCGAGCCGCTGGTCGAACACCCGCCGCGAGCGCCCCTCGGCGGCGTGGTGGCGGCCCGCGTCGAGCTCGGCCTCGAGCGCGGCGAGCGCCACCCGCGGCAGGCGGCCGGCGAGGTCCTCGAGCTGGCGCTCGGCGGCGGCCACGTCGCCGGCGGCGACCAGCTTGTGGAAGGTCTCGCGGCGGCGGGCGAGCTCGACGTCGCGCTCCTCCTCGCTCTCGACGCGGCCGATCTCGCGCTCGAAGGCGTCGGCGACGGCGCCGTCGGGGTCGAGCCGGCGCACCGCCGCGGCCTGCCGGCGGGCGCGCTTGAAGTCGCCGGCGGCGAGCGCCTCGCGGCCGGCGGCGAGCGCCTCGGCGACGCGCGAGTCCTGCGCCACCTCCTGGTCGAGCAGCCCCACCCACGCCTGGTAGTCGTCGCGGCGCGGGTGGTTGGGGTAGAGGTCGAGGAGCGACTCGAGCGCCAGCCGGGCGAGGCGCTGCTGCTTCGCCTTGAGGTAGCGGGTGAGGAGCGCCTCGAGCTCCTCGACGCGGCGGCGGTGGTCGGCCAGCGACTGGCCGTCGGCCAGCTTCTGGCGCAGCTCGGCGAGCCCGGGGGCGGCGGGGTTGGCCTCGGCGACCTCCTGGGCCAGGCGGCTGGCCTCGCCGAACTGGCCCTCGGCGAGCGCCGCCTCGGCGCGGCGCAGCACCTGCGTCGTCTCGCGCACCCGGCGCGCGGCGCGGTCGATCTGCTGGAGGAGCGACGAGCGCTCGGCCTGCGACATCTCGGCCGACTTCGGGCGGTCGGCGGACGGGGCCAGGGGCGCCGCCGCCGCTCCGCCCGCCGCCCCGGCGTACACCGGCACCTCGCGGGTGGAGACGTCGGTCAGTCCGCGCCGCACCTCGTCGAGCCCCTCGATCATCGCCACCGCGTCGCGGTAGCGGAGGGCCGGGTCGCGGGCGAGGCTGCGCAGCACCGCCTGGTCGAGCGCCGGCGGCACCGCCACCTCGGGGTTGCGGCCGGCGAGCGGCATCGGGTCCTGCGACAGCCGCTGCACCAGGGAGACCGCGCCGCTGCCGCCCTCGAAGGGCAGCCGGCCGGAGATCATCTCGTAGAGCACCAGCCCGAGCGAGTAGAGGTCCGAGCGGTGGTCGAGGCTCTCGCCCTCCGCCGCCCGCGCCTGCTCGGGCGAGCAGTAGCGGAGCTTGCCCATGAAGGTGCCGACCTGGGTCACCTCGTAGAGCGGGTCGGCGGACAGCGTGCGCGCCAGCCCGAGGTCGATCACCTTGAGCCGCAGCCGCTCGCTCGAATCGGTGTAGACCATCAGGTTGTCGGGGCTGACGTCGCGGTGGATGACGCCGATCGAGTGGATCGCCGCCAGCCCGCGGAGCGCCTGGATGCCGAGCTCGAGCGCCACGGTCAGCGGGAACGGCCCCTGCTCGGCGAGGCGGTCGCCGATCTCCTGCCCCTCCACGTGCTCCCACACCATGTAGAAGCTGCCGTCGGCGAGCCGCGAGCAGTCGTAGAGGATGGCGACGTTGGGGTGCTTGACCTGGGTGGCGAGCCGCGCCTCGCGCAGGAACCGCTTCTGGCTGTCCGGGTCCGCCGCGAGGTCCCGCCGCAGCACCTTGACCACCCGCAGCTCGTCGAGGTGGAGATGGCGGGCGAGGAACACCTCTCCCATGCCGCCGGCGCCCAGCGTGCGGAGGATCTCGTACTTGCCGTCGAGGACGGAGCCGGGCTCGGTGACGGTCACGGGCGGCTATTGTATGTCCGCCCCCGGCCGCGGTCCGCCGCTTGCAGCCGTTGCGGACGGCGCCGCGGAGGGGCCACGACGACCGGCGACGGGACGGGAGGACGAGCATGCGACTGGCCGGCTACGAGCACGAGCAGAGCTACTACCTGCTGAAGACCGAGCCCACCCACTACGGATGGGACGACCTCGACCGCGACGGCTCGACGGTGTGGGACGGGGTGAAGAACTACACCGCGCTCAAGTACGTGCGCGACGTGGCCGAGGGCGACCTCGCCTTCCTCTACCACACCGGCAAGGAGCGCCGGATCGTCGGCGTCGTGCGGGAGGTCTCCGACGCCTACCCCGACCCGAACGGAGAGGGCGAGGAGGTGTTTGTCTTCGACGTCGAGCCGGTCGAGCGCCTGGAGCGCCCGGTCACCCTCGCCGAGCTCCGCGCCGACCCCGCCTTCGCCGACTGGGACCTCCTGCGCCTGCCGCGCCTGTCGGTGATGCCGGTGCCGCCCGAGCTGTGGGAGCGGGTGCTGGAGCTCGGGCGCCAGGCGCCGGCGAGCGAGGACGACTGAGCCCGGGAGCTACCGGTCGCCAGCGCCGCCGTTCGCCGCCACCTCCGCCAGCCGCACCGTCGCCTGCGCCGCCCAGGCGAGGTAGCGCTCGCCCTCGATCAGCTTCGAGCGCTCGCCCAGGGAGAAGACGAGCACCACCCGCTCCTCCTCGCGCGCCTGGAGCAGCGTCCCGAGCGCCGGCGAGAGGTCGGCCGTGCGGTACTCCCAGGTCTCGACCGGCAGCGTCTCGACCGCCATCGGGGCGGCGCGGGCGCGCACCGGGCGCCAGGCCGGCACCGGCCGCAGCTCCTGGCGCAGCACGTAGGGCGGGCCGAGGAGGACGAGGGCGCGGCCGCGGGCGGTCAGCGCGCCGCGCAGGCCGGGCTCGCCGTAGTGGCGGTCGGCGGCGGCGACGCGCTCCTCGAAGCGGCGGCGGGCGAGGTTGCCGTCGCCGGCGGGATCGGGGTCGCGGCGGCGCCAGAACTCGGCGACGAAGATCGCCGCCTCGGCGTCGCTCGCCAGCCGCGCCAGCTCGGCGGACTCGGACGGCAGCATCAGCCAGCGCACCGGGCCGGCGGCCCAGGCGCGCACCGGCTCGGAGAGCCGCGGGTTGCCCCCGGCGCAGCCGTTCGCGGCGGCGAGGACGAGGGCGAGGGCGGCGGCGACGCCCGGCGGGCACGGCCGGCGGAACGGCGTGGCTTCCTCCCGGGGCCGGCGGCGGGGGCGAGGGCCTGCGGCCGGGCCCTCAGTGGACGATCTGGCCCCCCGGATCGGCGGCCTCTTCGATGCGCCCGAAGCTCTCCTCGTAGCGAGCGAGGTTCGTCTCCAGCGCCCGGATGATCCGCTTCAGATGCCCGGGGCTGGTCACCAGGCGCGCCGTGACGATCCCCTGCGGCGGCGCCAGGTTGATGAAGTCGAGGATGAACTCCTCGCGCGTGTGCGTGATCCTGAGGAGATTAGTATAGCGGCCCTTCAGCTCCTCGTCTTCGATCTTGACGTTCAGCGTCGCCGGGCCGCCGGCGGGGGTCTTCGGGTCCTCGGGCTCGCTCATCGTGGCTCCTCGCTGCGCCAGCGGACGCCGCCGGCGACCTCCCAGCGGTGGGGCGGGAAGTAGACGCCGACGCCGCGGTCGCGGGCGGTGACGGTGAAGGCCAGGGCGTGGCTCCAGTAGTCGTAGGGCACGCCGTCCTCGCTGTGGACGGCGACGTCGAGCAGGTACTCGCCGGGGCCGAGCGCCAGCGACGGGCAGACCACGCGCACCGTCGCGCGGCCGGCCAGCTCGCCCGGCGCCAGGCCGGCGAGGTGGGTGTTGGTCCCCCACACCTCGACCCCGCGCGGCGTCGACACCCGCACGCCGAAGACGAAGTCGGCGAGCGGGCGCGGCGCGGCGACGTCGATCTCGAAGGCCGCCGCCTCGCCGCTCGCCAGATGGTAGCGCTCGGCGCCGGCCGCGAGGAGGCGGACGGCGACGATCTCCGCCTGCCGCGAGCCCCAGCGCCGCTCGCGCCGGCCGGGGGCGTCCGCCGCGCCCTCCTCCGCCTGGGCCGCCTCCTCCCGCTCGCGCTCCTCCTTCGCCGCCCGGTGCTCCTCGCCCTCCTCCTCGGCCACCGCCTGGCGGTAGGCGTCGACCACCCGGCGCGGCTCGCCGAGGAGGCGCGGCCGGCCGTCCTCGAGCCACAGCACGCGGTCGCAGAGCGACTCGACGAGGTCGAGCGAGTGGCTGACGAAGAGGAGTGTCTTGCCCGCCGCGAGCAGCTCCTCGATCCGCCGCAGGCACTTGTGGGCGAACGCCTCGTCGCCCACCGCCAGCACCTCGTCGACCAGGAGCACGTCGGGGTCGGTGTGCACCGCCACCGCGAAGCCCAGCCGCACGTACATGCCCGAGGAGTAGTTCTTGACCGGCTCGTCGATGAACTCGGAGAGCCCGGAGAAGGCGACGATCGAGTCGAGGCGGCGGTCGATCTCGCGCCGCGACAGCCCGAGGATGGCGCCGTTGACGTAGACGTTCTCGCGGCCGGAGATCTCCGGGTGGAAGCCGGCGCCGAGCTCGATCAGCGCCGCCACTCGGCCGTCGACGACGATGCGGCCGGCGGTCGGCTTCAGGATGCCGGCGACCAGCTTCAAGAGCGTCGACTTGCCCGAGCCGTTGCCGCCGATCACCCCGAACGCCTCGCCGCGGCCGACCTCCAGGTCGACGCCGTCGAGCGCGACGATCGCCTGCGCCGGGTCGAGGCCGCCGGTCAGCGTGCCGTCGACCAGCGCGCTCTTGAGCGTCTTCCACTGCGCGCCGGGGGCGAGCCGCCGGTAGAGCTTCGAGACGCCCTCGACGCGGATCGCCGCCGTGCCCGCTTTGCCCGACCCAGCGCTCACGCCGCCTCCACCAGCGTCTCGCGCAGCCGCCCGAAGAGCCACGTGCCGCCGGCCCAGGAGACCAGCGCCACGAGCAGCATCTGCGCCCACAGCTCGGGGTCGGGCACGACGCCGTAGAAGAGGGTCTGCTGATAGGCCAGCGCGTAGGGGGTGAACGGGTTGAGCCGCACCAGCCACCACAGCGCCGGGATGGTCACCGCCTCGAGCGGGTACAGGATCGGGGTGAGGAAGAAGAGCAGCGTCAGGAGGTTGGCGACGATGTCGCGGACGTCCTTGAAGTGGACGTTGAGCGCCGCCAGCCCGAGCACCAGGCCGCCGACCATCGGGAGCTGGATCAGCACCACCAGCGGGAAGAGGAGCGCCGACGGCCCGCCGAGGTCGTGGCCCAGCGCGCGGCCGACGAGGAGCGCCGCGGCGAGGATCGGCACCGCGAGGAGGAAGTGGGCGAGGTTCGAGAGCACCGCCACCGTCGGCAGCACCTCGAGCGGGAACACCGCCTTGCGCAGCAGGCCCGCGTGGCTGATGAAGGTCATCGAGCCCTCGAGCATCGACGACGACACCCACACCCAGGGGAAGAGGCCGGTGATCAGGAAGAGCGCGTACGGCTCGACCCCCTCCCCGAGCGGCCGCCGGAACACCACGCCGAAGACGAAGCTGTAGACGGCGAGGAGCAGCAGCGGGTTGGCGAGCGACCAGAAGAAGCCGAGGAACGAGCCGCGGTAGCGCGCCTTGAGCTCGCGCGTGGTCAGCGTGGCGAGCAGGCCGCGGAAGCGCGCGAGCGCGAGCGCGGTGCGAAGCATGGTGATCGGCGGCGCCCGGCGCGCCGGCCGGCTGCCGGGCCGGCCTTCGGTCAGCTTCCGCTGCCGCCGGCGGCGCGCGCGGCGCGGTTGATCTGCTCGATCTGCCGCAGGAGCTCCTGGCGCTTCTCCTCGAGCGTCTCCTCGTAATCGCTCAGCGCGCCCTCGTCGATGACGTAGGTGCGCGGGTACTTGCCGACGTCGCCGCGCTCGTCGAACTGGACCACGCCGGTCGCGCCGTGGTAGTTGCGCAGGCCGCGCAGGCCCTGCCACAGGTCGCGCGGCGAGCCGTCCACCTCCTCGATCGCCGCCACCAGCACCATCAGCGCGTCGTAGCCGTGCGCCGCCCACACGCTCGGCGGGTGGCCGTACTCGGCCTCGAACGTCTGCGAGAAGGCGGCGACCTGCGGGTCGTCCGGCGGCATCGAGGTCAGGGTGAGGATCACCCCCTCGGCGGCCTGGCCGGCCTGCTCGATGACCTCCGGCGAGGCGAAGGCGGAGGTGGTGAGGATCTTCCCCTCGAAGCCGTGCTGGCGGAGCTGGCCGACGATGGTGGCGACGTTGCGCGCGTAGTCGGCGACGTAGACCGCCACCGGGTTGTGGCCGAGCGCCTGCTCGACGACGGCGGTGAAGTCGGTGGTGTCGGCGGGGTACTCGATGACCGCCGGCACCGTGCCGCCGTAGCGCTCGAACTCGGTCTTGAAGACGTCCTGGACGCCGCTCGCGTAGTCCGACTCGGAGGCGAGGATCACCGCCGACTCGATGCCCAGCGTCTGGGCCGCGAAGTTGCCCATCCGGCTGCCTTCCTTGAAGTCGGACGGGTAGAGGCGGAAGAAGTTGCGCGAGATGCCGGTCAGCCGCGGGCTCGACGCCGACGGCGACATCAGGATCTTGTCCTCGCGCTCGGCGGCGGGGACCATCGCCAGCGCGGCGTCGGTGGTCACCCCGCCGATCACCGCCACCGCCCCCTGCTGGTAGAGCTGGCGCGCCAGCTCGGCCGACCGCTGGGGGTCGCTCCCCGAGTCCTCGACGGTCAGCGCGATCTCGAAGCCGAGCTCCTCGTCCGCCTGCAGCTCCTGGTAGGCGAGCTCCAGGCCCTGCCGGATCGGCTCGCCGTAGAGCGCGTGGTCGCCGGTCAGCGGCAGCACGGCGCCGATCTGGATCGGGCCGCCGCCGTTGCAGGCGAGCGCCGCCCCCAGCGACGCGACGGCGGCGGCGGCGAAGGTGAAACGGACCATCCGGCTCATCGTGCGAGTCCTCGAAAGGCAGTTAGGCGGCCCCGCCGGCGGGCGCGACCGCCGCAAGCGTAGCACTCGCGGAGTGCCGCGGCGCGGCGGGCGATGCTACAACCCCAACGTCTCCGCGGACTTGCGCAAGCCCGCGATCACCCGCTCGACGTGCTCGCGGAAGTCGACGCCCAGCTCCGCGGCGCCGGCGTACACCTCGTCGCGGTGGACGCCGCGGGCGAACGCCTTGTCCTTGAGCTTCTTCTCCACCGAGCGGACGTCGACCTCGGCGAGCGAGCGGCCGGGCTTGACCAGGGCGACGGCGACCACGAAGCCGGCCAGCTCGTCGACCGCGAAGAGGGTCTTCGCCATCGCCGTCTCGCGCCGCACGCCGGTGTAGCTCGCGTGGCCGAGGATGGCGGTGCGCACGTCCTCGGGGTAGCCGAGCCGTTCGAGGATCTCCACGCCGCGGTAGGGGTGGTCCGCGGGATCGGGCCAGCGCTCGTAGTCGAAGTCGTGGAGGAGGCCGGCGATCCCCCAGCGCTCCTCGTCCTCGCCGAGGTGGCGGGCGTACTCGCGCATCGCCGCCTCCACCGCCAGGGCGTGCTTCCGCAGCCCGTCCTTCTCGGTGTGCTCGGCGAGGAGGGCCCAGGCCTCGTCGCGGGAGGGGAGGTCGCCGGCCATCGGTCAGTCGAGGTCGAAAGGCCGCCGCGGCGGCCCCTCGTCCGGCTCCTCCTCGGCGCGCTTGAGGGCTTCCCGGAACTTCTCCTCGAGCAGGCGGTCGCGGTCGCGCTCGGCGGCGCGGGCGCGCTCGAAGGTCTCCTCGGCGCGCTCGCGCTCGGAGTCGAGGCCGGCGAGGAGCGCGTCGAAGTCCCGTCCGCCGGCCGGCGGACGCTTCGGCGCCCGGTGCGACAGCACCTC
>DATABP010000506.1:0-21281 GCA_036259515.1 Thermoanaerobaculia bacterium
CCCGGCTCGGCCTCGATCGCCGCCCGGCTCTCGCGCAGCAGCGCCACCTCCTCGCGGCACGCGGCGCAGTGGGCGAGATGGGCCTCCACCGTCTCCCGCGACGCCTCCCCCGCGGCATCCCCCTCGACCAGGCCGACCAGCGCCCCGATCGACGGATGGGCTCCGTAAACCGCCAGCGCGGCGTGGGTCGCGGCGAGCTCGGCACGGCAGTCGGCGCAGTCGGCGAGGTGGGCGCGGACCGACTCCGCCTCGGCCTCGTCCAGAGTCCCGTTGGCCCACCAGGGCAGCCGTTCGACGGTCCAGTCGCAGGTCGTTTTCGCCATGTCGTCCTTAGCGGCGTCCGCCCCGCCGAGACGTTACCGATTCAGCATCGCACCGGGCGACGACATGCGCGTTCCTCAATGCGCCCGTCCCGCCACCGCCGCCAGGAGCTCCTCGCGCACCTCCTGGGCGCGCCGCCGGCAGCGCAGCACCCGCACCCGCAGCGCGCCCTCGGAGACCCCGGTCTCGACGCTCATCTCGCGGTAGCTCATGCCGTCGATCAGCATGCTCCACAGCCGCCGGCAGTCGTCCTCCATGCGGGCGAGGACGCGGAGCAGGAGGTCGCGGTCGGCGCTCCACGGGGCCTCCGGGCGCGGCAGGGTGGCGGGGTCGGCCGCCTCGGCGCTCTCGCCGTCGTACTCGACGAAGCTCCAGCGCGCGCCGGCGCGCAGCCGGTCGAGGCAGGTGTGGGCGGTCACCCGCCAGAGGTACGTCTTCAAGCTGGAGTCGCCGCGGAACTTGCCCTCCTGGAGCAACCGCGTGACCTCCAGCCGCACGTCCTGGAGCACGTCCTCGAGGTGGTCGCCCAGCCGCCGGCGATAGGCCGAGGCGGCGCGCGCCAGCCAGCCGTCGACCAGGCCGACCGCCGACGGGTCGCCGGCCAGGAAGCGATCGATGATCGCGCCGTCTCCCTCGCTCTCCGCCCTCATCCGGTCTCCTCGCCTCGATGCTGTCGGAAGGCCGGGGGGAAGTCAACGAAACAGCGGAGGACGACTGCGGTAGGCTGCTCGCCAGGGATCGATCCGCAACCGGGACCTTCTGTGCGGGACATGCGCCCGCAACGTGACCGATGCCGAGAGCCTCCGCCGCCGTCGTCTTCCTCGCCGGGCTCGCCGCCGGCTGCGGCGCGGCCGCGCGAGGGCCGGCCGCCGTCGTCGCCGATCCCGCGCCGCCGCCGGCGGCCGCGACCCTCCTCGCCGCCGAGCCCGTCGCCGCCGAGATCGCCCCCGGCGAGACCCACCGCTACCGTCTCCCCACCGGCCCCGGCCGCTGGCTGACCGTCGAGCTCGCCCAGCGCGCGGCGGACGTCGACGCCCGCGTCGTCGACGCCGCCGGCACCGTCGTCGCGCAGGCTGTCACCCCCGGCAACTGGACCCGCGAGGAGCTCGACCTCCTCGCCGGCGAGGGCGGCCCCTGGTCGCTGGAGATCGCCGCCGCCGCGGGCGTCGAGCGGAAGGGCGATTACCGGGTGCGTGTCGCCGAGGAGCGCCCGGCGCGGCCGGACGACCCGGCGCGGCTCGCGGCGCGGCGGGAGCTGCGGGCGCTCCGGCTCGCGGAGCACGCCCACGGCGACGAGGAGGCGAGCGTCGCCCTGCTGCGCCGCCTCCTCGCCGACGACGCGGTCGACTGGCGCCACGCCGAGCGCGCCGAGCTGTTCCTCCAGCTCGGGACGCTCCTCGCCGACGGCCGCCACGCCGAGGAGTCCGCGGCCGCGTTCCGCGATGGGCTCGACCTCCTCGCAGACCAGCCGCCCACCCCGGTCGAGGTGGAGCTCCGGCTCCTCCTCGCCCATCTCCAGCGCGACCGGCGGAGCCTCGACGAGGCGGCGGAGAGCTACGCCCGCGCCGTCGAGGTGGCGCGCGCCACCGGCGACGGGTCGACGCTCAGCCTGGCTCTCGCCTACCAGGCGCAGATCCACTACCTGCGCAAGGATTTCCAGGCTTGTGCCGAGCTCACCCGCCAGGCGGCCGAGGCGGCGCGGCGCGCCGGCGACGCGCCCGGCGAGGTGTCGAACCGGATCAACCTGTCGCAGATGCTCCAGCTCCTCGGCGATCCCCTGGCCGCGCTGGCGGAGCACGAGGAAGCGGCGCGTGTCGCCCGAGAGCGGGCCGTGCGCGACGAGCGCAACCGGGCGCTCCTCCTGCGCAACGCCGGCGCGCTCTACCGGCAGGCGGGAGATCTCGACCGCGCCCTCACCGCCTTCGTCGACGGGCTGGAGATCGCGCTCGCCAACGGCGACGCGGTGCGCGAAACCACTTTGCGGCTTCATTTCGGCGCTCTTCTCAACCAACTCGGCGAGTACGGCGATGCCCGCGAGCACCTCCTCGAAGTGGTGCGGCTCGCCGAGCTGCGGCAGGACGCGCGCTATCTGGTGCAGGCGCAGCTCCACCTCGGTTGGAGCGAGCTCGCCGAGGGGGACCCCGCGGCGGCGCTCGCGCACCTCGAACGCGCCTCGCTCCTGGCCGGCGACGACGGCCCGGACGCCGCGCCGCTGCGCTACGCGACGGCGGTGGCGAAGCTGCGGCTCGGCGACCTCGCCGCCGCCCGGAAGCTCCTCGCGGAGATCGTCGCCGGCGCCGCCGGCTCCGGCCAGCGGACGATGCTCCTCGACTCCCGCCGTGCGCTCGGCGAGCTCCTCCTCGCCCAGGGCGAGCACGACCTCGCCGCCGGCGAGCTGGCGTCCGCCGTGGCGCTGGCGGTCGAGCTCGACGATCCCTTGCGGCAGGCGGCGAGCGCGAGCGCGCTCGCCCGGCTCGAGGCCGAGCGCGGCCGCCACGCCGACGCGCTGGAGCACGCGCGGAGCGCCATCCGGCTTCGCGAGTCGGTGCGCTCGCGGATCGTCGACCCCGACCTCCGCAGCTCCTTCCTCGCCCGCTGGCGCGGCGACTTCGACCTCGCCATCGAGACGCTGATGCTGCTCGCCGGCTCCGAGCCGGCCGCCGGCTACGAGCGGCAGGCCTTCCGGCTCAGCGAGGCGGCGCACGCCCGGACGTTGACCGAGCTCCTCACCGAGGCGCGGGTCGACGTCGAGCAGGGCATCGCGCCGGCGCTCCTCGCCGAGGAGCAGGAGGCCGAGCGTCGCGTCTCGCTGGTCGAGTCGCGCCTCTCCGAGCTCGCCGCGGCGCCGGCGCCCGCGGACGCGGCGAAGCTGCGGGAGCGCGAGCGCCAGGAGGAGCGGCTGCGCCGCGACCGCGAGCTCGCGCGGCAGCGCCGCGACGAGCTGGAGCGTCGCATCCGCCGCGAGCACCCGCGCTACGCCGAGATCCGCTATCCGCAGCCGCCGGGGGTCGAGCAGGTCCAGGAGTGGCTGCCGGCGGACACGGCGCTCGTCGAGTACGCCCTGGGGGAGCGATCGTCGGCCGTCTTCGTGGTCACCCGCGACGGTTTCGCGGCCGCCACCCTGCCCGGCGGCGGCGAGATCGCCCGCCTGATCGGCGAGCTGCGCGACGATCTCGAGCGGCCCCCGTCGGGGCTCGCGCGTCGCCTGCCGGCGGACGCGGTCGGCGCGCTGACCCGCGCCCTCGTCGCGCCCGTCGCCGAGCGGCTGGCGGAGGTGAGGCGCCTGATCGTGGTGCCGGACCGCGACCTCTTCTACCTCCCCTTCGAGGTGCTCGCCGATCCGGCGGCGTCGGACGGAGAACCCGGTGGGCTGCTCCGTCGCTGGACGGTCAGCTACCTGCCTTCGGCCGCGGTGCTGCCCCACCTGGCGCGGCCGGAGCGCCAAGACTGGCGGCGCGAGCTGCGGGTGTTCGCCGATCCCGCGGCGGCGCCGGCCCTCGCCGCGGATCGCCGGGACGCGCTGGCGCCGCTTCCCGGCGCCCAGCGCGAGGCGAAGCGCATCGCCGCGCTCTTCCCCGTCGGCGGGGTCGACCTCCTGGTCGGCGAGGAGGCGCTCGAGAGCCGTCTCAAGCAGACGGCGGCCGAACCGGCGGCGCGGCGGCTCCACATCGCGTCGCACGGGGTGATCAGCGTCGAGGACGCGGCGAGCTCCTACGTGCTCTTCGCCGCCGATCCCGGCGAGGACGGCCGGCTCTATCTCGACGAGGTGTTCAACCTCGATCTCGCCGCCGAGCTGGTCGTGCTCTCCGGCTGCGAGACGGCGCTCGGGCCGCGCGTCGTGGGCGAGGGGTTGCTCGGCTTCGCCCGCGGATTCCTCTACGCCGGCGCGCGCGACCTGGTGGTGTCGCTGTGGCCGGTGTCGGACGCCGGGACCGAGGAGCTGATGGTCGACTTCTACCGCCACCTGCTCGCCGGCGCGCGCCCCGCCGAGGCGCTGCGCGCCGCCAAGCTCGCCCGCATCGACGACGGCGCCGCTCATCCCTTCCTGTGGGCGCCGTTCGTCGTCTTCGGCGGCCCGCCCCCGGCGGCGCCCTGAGGAGGTAACATCCCGCCTGCGTTCGCGCCTCAGTCCGACGGAACCCGGAGTCCGGCGCCGCCGACGTCGATCGTCGCGCCGCTCTTCGCTCGACGAAGGGAGGAGCCATGCCCGAGTACCCCGACTACGATCCCGGTCCCGACCCGCCGGCGCACCGCGACGACGGCACGCCCGACGACCAGGCGCAGTGGACCGGCACCCCGCCGGACGGCGAGCCGGCCGACGACGCCGATCGCTGAGCCAGCGCCAGTCGTTACGATCACGACCGCACCGGTCAATTGAGGAGGGATCGCCTTGACCCACAACGAGTACCCCGATCTGGACCCGGGCCCGGCGCCACCGGCGGTGTTCGCGGCCGCCTACCTGGCCGTCTCCGGCATCGTCCACCTGGTCCTCGCGGCGCTGTTCGACTGCCTGCAGCGGCTCAACCTGGTGCTCGGGCTGCTCGACCTCGTCGTCGCCGTCCTCGTCTTCGTCCTGCTGGCGAAGCGCAAGAGGCGGCAGCTCGCATGGTGGGAGGGGCTCAAGCGTCGGATCCGCCCGGACACCGCGGGCCCCCGCTGAGGCCGTCGGGCGGGGCTCCCTTCCGCCCCGCCCCACCGGCACGCTTCCTGCTCGACGGGGACCTTGGGCCGGCGACGCGCGCCGGTCCGGTCCCCGCCGCGCGGAAGGAGCTCGCTTGCCGTCCCCCAGTCGCCGTCTGATCGTGGTGTCGAACCGGCTGCCGGTGGTGCTGCGGCGGGGAGAGGACGGGTGGGAGCTCAAGCCGGGGTCCGGCGGGCTGGTCACCGCGCTGGCGCCGGCGCTGTCGCACCGCGGCGGGCTGTGGATCGGCTGGCCGGGGGTGGCGGTCAAGCCGGGCGAGCCGTGGGAGGAGCTCCTCGCCTCGGGGTTCCGCGAGCGCGGGTACGAGCTGGTGCCGGTGCTGCTCTCCCAGGAGGAGGTCGAGGGCTTCTACTACGGCTTCTCGAACTCGGTGCTGTGGCCGCTCTTCCACGACATGACCGGCTCGTGCGACTTCGCGCCGCGCTTCTGGTACTCCTACCTCGAGGTCAACCGCAAGTTCGCCGACCGGGTGGTCGCCCACACCGCGGAGGACGACTTCGTGTGGGTGCAGGACTACCAGTTGATCAACGTCGCCGAGCGGATGCGCGAGCGGCAGGCGGCGCGGCACATCGGCTTCTTCCTCCACATCCCCTTCCCGCCGCTCGACATCTTCACCAAGCTGCCGTGGCGCGGGCAGATCCTCGGCGCGCTCCTCGCCTACGACCTGATCGGCTTCCAGACCCCGCGCGACCTCCGCAACTTCCTCTCCTGCCTTTCGCACCTCCTGCCGGAGATCGCGATCGGCGAGGACCAGGGGGGCGTGGTGGCGCTCTCGGTGGGCGACCGGCGGGTGACCGCCGGCGCCTTCCCCATCGGCATCGACTACCGCGAGTTCCACGACGTGGCGGCCGACCCGGAGACCGATCAGCGGATGGGCGACCTGCGCGGCAAGATCGGCGGCTACGACATCGTGCTGGGCGTCGACCGGCTCGACTACACCAAGGGGTTGCCGGAGCGTCTCCTCGCCTTCGCCAACGCCATCGAGCGCTACCCCGCGCTCCGCGAGCGGGTGATCCTGCTCCAGATCGTGGTGCCGAGCCGCGAGAGCGTCTCCGAGTACCAGACGCTCAAGGACCAGCTCGACCGCCTGGTCGGGCAGATCAACGGCCAGTTCTCGACCGCCGGCTGGACGCCGATCCACTACCACTACCGCTCGCTCGCCCGCCGCGACCTGATCTCGCTCTACCGCATGGGCCGGGTGGGCTTCGTCACCTCGACCAAGGACGGCATGAACCTGGTCTCGAAGGAGTACGTCGCCTGCCAGATCGACCGCTGCGGCACGCTGGTGCTCTCGGAGTTCGCCGGCGCCGCGGCGCAGCTCGCCGACGGCGCGCTCTTGGTCAACCCGCACGACATCGAGGGCATGGCCGACGCCCTGGTGCGGGCGCTCGACATGTCGGAGGACGAGCGGCGGGGGCGCATGGAGCGCATGCAGCGGGTGATCTCGGAGCAGGACATCTTCTGGTGGGTCGACCGCTTCCTCTCGGTGGCGCTGGGCAGCAACCTCGCCGACCTCACCGCGCCGCGCGACTTCGTGCCGGCGATCGACACCGGCGAGAGCTGGATCGACCTCTGAGGACGCCGCGATGACGGCGCTGCCTTCGGCGCTGGCGCACTGGCCGGAGCTCGCCCGCCGGCTGGCGGGGCGGCGGCCGGTCGTCTTCCTCGACTTCGACGGCACCCTGGCGCCCATCGTCGAGCGGCCGGAGGAGGCGGGGATGCCGGAGCCGACGCGGCGCGCCGTCGAGCGGCTGGCGGCGCGGGTGCCGGTGGCGGTGGTCTCCGGGCGGCGGCGCGAGGACGTGGCGGCGAAGGTCGGCATGCCGGGCCTCGTCTACGCCGGCAGCCACGGCTTCGACCTCGGCGGACCGGGGTTCGCCGAGGAGGTCGCCCCCGAGCTGCCGCCGCTGGTCGAGCGGGTGGCGGCCGGGCTCGCCGAGGAGCTGGCGAACGTCCCCGGCGTCGAGGTCGAGCCCAAGCGGTGGACGGCGGCGGTGCACTACCGGCGGGCGGCGGCGGCGGACGTGCCGAGGGTCCGGACGGCGGTCGAGCGCGCCGCGGCGGCGCACCCGGAGCTGGTGGTGGCGGGCGGCAAGAAGGTCTTCGAGGTGCGCCCGGCGCTCGCCTGGGACAAGGGCCGCGCCGTCCTCCACCTGCTCGCCCGGCTCGGCCTCGACGGGCCCGCCGCGCTGCCGGTCTACCTCGGCGACGACGTCACCGACGAGGACGCCTTCCGTGCGCTGGCGGAGCGCCCCGGAGGCGGTGTCGGAGTGCGGGTGGCCGACGAGCCCGCGGATTCGGCCGCCCAGTACTCGCTCGCCTCCCCCGCCGAGGTGCCGGAGCTCCTCGACCGCATCGCCGACGCCGTAGACTGAGGTCGCGCGGGGTCCGGCGGGAACCCGACGCCGCCGCCGCGGGTCCAATCCGGCGAAGGAGGCGCGATGCAGGCCGTCGCCGTCGGCAGCGAGACGCGGGAGCACGACCGCGAGCTCGCCGAGCTCCACCGGCTCGGCGACCGCGACGCGTTCGCCGAGGTCTACCGCGAGCACGCCGAGGCGGTCTACAACCTGGCGCTGCGGCTCTCGGGAGACCCCTTCGACGCCGCCGACCTCACGCAGGAGGTGTTCCTGCGCGTCTTCCGGCACCTCGGCGGCTTCCGCGGCGGCTCCTCGCTGCGCACCTGGATCTATCGCGTGGCCCTCAACCACTGCCGCAGCCGCCTCGCCCGCCGCCGCCCGCCGGCACGCTCGCTCGACGACCCCGACGAGCCGGCGGCGTGCGAGCTGGCCGATCCGTCGCCGGGGCCGGAGGCGACGGCGCTGGCCGAGGACGCGGCGCGGCGGGTGGCGGCGGCGCTGGCGCGGCTGCCGCTCGTCTTCCGCGAGGCGGTGGTGCTGCGCGACCTCGAGGGGCTCGCCTACGAGGAGATCGCCGACGTGCTCGGCACCCGCGTCGGCACCGTGCGCTCGCGCATCGCCCGCGGGCGCGACCGGCTGCGCCGGGAGATCGAGAAGGAGGACGTGTCGTGACCGCGCAGGCCGCCCACCTCGACCGCGAGCTGCTCTCGGCCTACCTCGACCGCGAGCTCGGGGCGCGCGACCACACCGAGGTCGAGGAGCACCTCGCCCGCTGCCCCGGCTGCCGCGCCGACCTCGACGGCCTGGCGCGGGCGGTGGGCGCGCTCGCCCGGCTGGAGCGCGCCGCACCGCCGGCGGCGCTCGGAGAGCTCGTCGCCCGCCGGGTTGCGCTCGACACCGGCCGCCGCGGCTGGCTCGACGGGCTGGAGCGGCGGCTCTCGACGCTGGCCCCGCAGCCGCCGGTGCTGGTGCTCTTCACGGTGACCGTCGCGCTCGCCTTCATCGTCTACTCCTTCGTCCATGCGATGGACCGCCAGGGCCGCGGCGAGGTGTCGATCCGCCCCGCCTCCGCCGAGGCCGCCCGCCCGCTCTTGGAAAGGGTGGAGACGCGGCGGGTGGGCGGCCGCGAGGTGGTGCTGCGCGACGGCGCGTGGCGCGAGCTGTCGACCCTCGGCGAGGCGCCGGCGCGGACGGTCGCCGCCGGCACCCCGGAGGCGGCGGAGCTCCTGGCGCGCCATCCCTGGCTCGCCGAGCTCGCCGCCGAGGGGCGGGCGGTGGTGCTCCGCGACGGCGAGGAGGTGGTGGCGCTCCAGCCTGCGCCGCCGACCGCCCCGAGCGCGAAGGCGGCGGCCGACGACGACCGTTGAGCGCCGGCGGGCTCAGAGCACGTCGAGCACCTGGTCGCAGGGGAAGGCGGCGGTGTCGGTGACCGCGTCGGCCGGCTGCCCCTGCGGGTTGCGGTACGTCTTGCGCAGCAGCGGGTTGACCAGGTTGTTGCTGCGCCCGAACACCCGCAGCTCGAACTCGACGTCGGTGGTGGCGGAGAAGAACACCCAGTAGTGGCCGTTGACCGCGCAGGCGTCGAGACACCTTGACCTGCAGCTCCCAGTTGTCCGGCGCGAAGAACCAGAACAGCACGCTGTCGTCGCTGCGGTGCGGCACACTGCGGGCGATCCCCGCCGTCCCCTGGTCGGTCGCCCACGTCGCCTGGACGCAGAACCGCTCGCGCTGCACCGCGAAGCCGGCCGTGTCGCCGTCGGTGCGGTCGAGCTCGTCGCCGACCGCGTAGCAGGCCGAGGTGCGCACCGCGCCCGGTCCGCTCACCAACCCCGGTACTCGTGGGTGTCCGCGTCGAGGTTGCTGCTGACCACGCGATAGACCACGCCGGCCACCAGGTAGGCGGTCAGCTCGGCCCCCGGGTCCGGCGACGTGTCGTAGTACTCCACCTCGATCAGGTTGGCGAGCGGCGCCGCCGGGTCGAACTCCGGCGCGTAGAGCGCCACCAGACCGATCCACGGCGTGTCCTCCGGGTGGGGCTCGCTCCTCACCGTGTAGACGCCGCTCTCGGTGACGAAGAACGAGTAGGAGTGGAACCACGCTCCGGCGACGTCGAGATCTCGGTGCCGCCGCGGGCGGGCGGCGTCCAGGTCATCTCGCAGCAGCGAGCGGTCGGGACGACGTTGGGCAGCGTGCCGAAGAAACGCTGCCCCGACGCCGGCACCACCCACAGCGCCAGCGCGACAGCGAGCGGCGCGAGGGCCCGCCGCCGGCGGCTCTCTGCCGCGGCGGACGGACCGATCGACGCCCGGGAGACCGTCTCGGGACCGAAGGCATGGCGCTCATGTCGCGCAGCATAGACCCCGAGCGCGCCGCCCGCCGCTACGGCCGCGCGAAGTCCGAGGCGTGGCCGCGGACGACCGCCCGGTTGAGCGTCCCGAACGGCAGCGACGCGAAGTTCACCGCGTTGAACATCAGCGTGCAGGGCGTCAGCTCGAGGCTCTGCGCGTCGGCGGCGGTCACCCCCTCGACGCAGTTGCCATAGTGGTGGTGCGCACCCATCAGGTGCCCGATCTCGTGCGCCACCACTACCGCGCTGCCGGCGACGGTGTGGGTGAACGGGCCGAGGGCGATCCCGGCGTCCTGCGCGGCGCCGAAATCCTCGCCGACGGCGAAGGCGCGGTCGGCGAGACCGACGCCGCTGATGCAGTCGGCCAGCCCGGCGACCGCGGTGTCGCCGCCCACCTGGATGTCCTTGGTGGTCATCACGTAGACGATGTCCACCCCGGCCGGCCGAACCCCCCCGACCTCCTGCTTGGCGAGCGAGATGAGCTGGTTGGCGTCGTCGGTGGCGAACTCGACCGGCCGGAGCTGCCAGGTCAGCCGGACGTTGATCGGCAGGTAGGAGGTCGCCGCGCTCGCGAAGACTTCCTGGGCGCGCTCCGGCGCGACCCCGTCGAGCAGCACCATCACGTCGAGCGCCACCTGGTCGCCGAAGTCGAGGCTCAGCGTGTCGGGGCCGAGGAGGTCGCTGCAGTCGTCGAGCGGGAAGGTGCCGATGCCGCCCTCGACCGAAGCCTCGGTGAGGCCGGCGGCACCCTGGTAGGTGGTGCCCGGGGTGACCAGCCACGGCTGCACCCGCACCTGGTAGGCGCCGGTGCCGTGCGCCGCCGGGTCGACCGCGAAGACCAGCGCCTCGGTGCCGGTCGAGGTGGCGGCGGTGCGCACCAGCGAGCCGTTCGGCGCGTAGACCAGGAGGTCGAGGTCGTTCGAGGTCGGGTTCGCGGCGGTGATCGCCACCGCCACGTGGGTGCCGGCGGGGGCGTCGACGGTCAGCGCGAAGTGGTCGCAGGTGGGGTCGCCGGCGATCGTGCAGGCGATCGGCAGCGGGTTGGGCACCAGGAACGACCCGCTCCACTCGGCGTCCTGTCCGGCGGCGACGGTGGCGGCGGCCGGCTGCGCGGCCTCGGCCGGCGACGGCGCGAGCGCGGCGACGGCGAGCACGACGACGACGGCGAGCTTCGGATGCGGAATGCGGTGGCTCATCGGTTTCCTCCGTGGACGTTGCCCGCGCGCGGACGCAGCGGCCCCGGTCCGGAACGAGACCGGCCGGTCACGCCTGCAGCCGCCCGGCGGGCAGGAGAACGCATTGCTGCGGAGATTATGCAATGCGCAGGCCCGCAAGAGGTACAGCCGCGTCCGTCTCAGCGCTCCCGGGCGCCCTCCTCCAGCCACCGCCTCGGGTAGCTCCCCAGCACCCGCAGCCGGCGGGTGAGCGGCTCGAGCTCGGCGAGCGCGCGGTCGACGGCGGGGTCGGCGGCGTTGCCCTCGAAGTCGAGGTAGAAGCGGTACTGCCAGGGGCTGGCGAGGAGCGGCCGGGACTCCAGCTTGGTGAGATTGAGCCCGTGCCGCGCCAGCACGTCCAGGCAGCGGGCCAGCGCGCCGTGCTCGTGGACGGTGACGAAGGCGAGCGACGTCTTGGCCGGCACCCGCGGGTCCGGCCGCACCGGCTGGCGGGCGACGGCGACGAAGCGCGTGAAGTTCCCCTCCTGGTCGGCGATGCCGCGGCGCAGGACGGACAGCCCGTAGAGGCGTGCCGCCTCGGCGCTGGCGATGGCGGCGAGCGACAGGTCCTGCTCGTCGCGCACCCGCCGGGCGGCCATCGCGGTGTCGGTGTACGACTCGACCGTGCAGTGGACGAGCGAGCGCAGGAAGCGGCCGCACTGGGCGATCGCCTGCGGGTGCGAGGCGATGCGGCGGACGTGCGACAGCGGCACCGGTGAGAGCGCCACCAGGCAGTGGTCGACCGCCAGCACCTCCTCGCCGACGATCCACAGGTCGCGGTCGGCGAGGAGGTCGTAGACCTCGTTGATCGAGCCGGCGGTGGTGTTCTCGATCGGCAGGAGCGCGGTGTCCGCCGCCCCCTCCTCCACCGCCTCGACGGCGCCCGCGAAGGTGTCGTGGCCGCGGTACTCGACCTCCTGCTTGCGGCCCGAGAAGTGGCGCTGGGCGGCGAGGTGGCTGAAGGCGCCGTCGGTGCCCTGGTAGGCGACGACCAGCGGCCGCGCCTCGCCCGCGGCGTGGTGGCCGTGCAGGCGGTCGGTCTGGAAGCGCACCGAATGGTCGAGGATCTGCCGGAAGAGGGCGACGACGTGGAAGCCGTCGAGCCCCAGCTCGCGGGCTCCCTCGCGGAGCCGGGCGAGCATCTCCTGCTCGCGCGCCGGGTCGCGCAGGAAGTCGACGCCGGACTCCTTGATCCGCGCCGCCTCCTCGACCAGCCGCTGCCGCGCCGCCAGCGCGGCGAGGATGTCGCGGTCCACCCGGTCGAGCTCGCCGCGCAGGCGCTCGAGCTCGGAGGTGGAGGTCTCCCGGCTCGCTTCGTTCTCCATCGCTCCTCCTCCCGTCGATTCACCGGAAGCAAAGGACCGGCCGCATCGCTGCATGCACATCGACGCATTGCCGCGAATTCTGGCGTCCGCTTGCTTCCGCTCCGTTCACGTCAAGGAAGGCACCCACTGCTTCGACACCGCGGACACCTCGACGAGCCCGCCGGACTCCTCCTGCCCCGACGAGGCCCCGGGCGGCGTGCCGCTCCTCGACCCGGTGATCGAGCACGCCAACCTCAGCGGCCGGGAGGACGGCCTCGGCGTGGCGGCGGTGGGCGGCTACGTCTACCGCGGCGGCGCCGTCTCCCGGCTCCGCGGCCGCTACGTGTTCGGCGACTGGAGCACCGACTTCGTCACCCGCGACGGCACCCTCTTCGCCGCCAGGCCGCGAGCGCAGGGCCTGTGGCAGATCCAGGAGCTGCGCATCTCGGGCGACGACGACGGCCGGCTGGGCCACTTCGTGCTCGGGATGGGCGAGGACGGCGACGGCGAGCTCTAGGTGCTGACCAAGGACACGGTGGGTCCGACCGGGGAGACCGGGCGGATCTACCAGATCGTGCGGCCGGGGAATCGCGGGAGGTAGCCTCGGCGGCGCGTCAGCCGGCGGCGACCTCCCGCCACAGGCGGCGCGCGTCCTCGTCGAGGTCAGGCAGCAGGCGCTCGACGTGCTCGATCGCCTGCGGGTCCGCGCCATCGAGCATCAGCCGCACGTCGGCCGCGTCGCGGAAGCCCCGGCGTGGAGCTTCAGCAGGATGAGATCGCCGAGGGTGGCCACCGGCAGCGCTCGTCCGCCGACCTGGAGCCGGGTCGCGCGGGCGAGCGCCTCGCCCTGCCAGCGGAACCGCCCCACGATGACGTCCACCGCCGGCCTCGCGAACCGCACCACCCCGGCGAGCGGATCGTCGCCGTCGCCGACACGGATCTCCGCAGCGGTCCCGACCCCTTCCCAGAAGCGTCCCTCGAGGACGCGGCGGTCCGTCACCAGGAGGTCGAAGTCGAGCGTCTGACGGGGAAAGCCCCTTGCCGACATCGCGGCGGCCCCGATCACCGCGAACGGCACTCCGGCCGCCTCCAGGCGCTCGGAGAGCGCCGCGATCGAATCAACCATCCGCCGCGTCCATCGCCGCGGAGCGCCGCCGCCCGGCCCGCCCGGCCCGACGCAGCGCCCGCACCGCCTCGGCGCGACCGACGCCGAAGTTCGCCATGTAGTCGAGCACCGCCTGCTCGCCGAGGGCAAGGGCGACGGCGACCCGCTCCTCGGCAGTCATCTCGCGGGCGCGACGCGCCTGCTCGCGGCGCAGCTCTTCGGCAAGGCGGGACCTCATGCGGCGAACGATACCGGACCGACCACCGCGGCGCCGCTCCGCTGGGATCCCGGCGTGTCCCGCCCGCTCCCACCGTTGCCCGGCGTCGATCCGGCGGCCGCCCCGACGCCCGACGATCTTGAGTGGGAGGAGTGGTACCAGCGCATCGCGATCTCGCCGGAGGGCGTCGACCGGAGGCTGATCTGGGAGCACCTCCACCGCACGCCGACCGAGCGGCTGGAGGTTCTCGAGCGCGTCGTCGACGACCTCTTGGAGATGCTCGGTGGCCGTTGGCCGGACCCGGACGAGGTGGTTCCGCCTGACGCTCGGCGCGATCGCGCGACCTGCCCGACGATGGTCAGGCCGTGGCCACCGGTTCGACCGCCGCCCCCGCCTCCTCCACCACCCACCGCACCGACTTCGAGCACGGGCACGACCCCGCCACCCGCCGCAGGGTCGGCATCTGCTTGGTCGCCGCGTCCAGCGTCAGGTCGCCGGCGTCGACCTTCTTCAGCGCCTCGACGAACTCGCGGAAGTCGCTCGACGCCAGGTAGCTCTCGGGCAGCGTCGCCGCCAGGTGGGCGAGGTATTCGTCGAGCGCTGCGAACGTCCGCCCGTCGACGCCCACTCTCCGGAACGCCGGCACGCCGCGGCGGCGGAAGTAGTCCGGGTGGGGGATGCGGATCAGGTCCTCCGGGCGGATGCCCTCGATCGTGGCGCCGTCGAGGACGCGCTCGACGGTGTCCTTCGCCGCCGCCATCGAGAGGTTGGGCAGCCGCGCGCGGACGTAGCGCATGTTGACGTCGGTGACCAGCTTCTCGACCTCTTCGTAGTACTGCGCCTGGGCCTCGGCGTTCTTCATCGGCTTCAGGCCGTACTTGACGTTGGTGCCGCCGCCGCGCTCGTCGCCGAACATCTCGAGGCCGCGGGGGAGCCACTTGTTGATCGCCTTCTGGAGCATCGCCATCGTCACGTAGATCTCGCCGCGGGCGGCCTGGGTGGCCCACTTGCGCATGGGGACGACGCCGGCGGCGAGGTGGAAGGCCTCCTCGCGGAGCATCTGCGGCATCGACTCGGCCATCGGCTGGTAGGCGGAGATCCTCTGCATCGCGAGCTGGTACTTGCCCACGCGGTCGATCAGGGCGCAGAAGGTGACGTTGTCGACGAAGGAGTCGAACTCGATGTTGAAGGCGCCCAGCACGTGGGAGCCGGTGGTCATCGAGAGGATCTCCTCGAAGGCGTCGGAGGTCGACTGGCCGGAGACGGCGCTCCAGTCGTCCTCGGTGAGGAGGTGGAGCATCTGGTAGCCGTGGCGGAGCTCCTCGGCCATCATGCGGAGGATCCAGATCTGCTCCTGCTCGTCCTGGGCGCGGGCGAGGGTGAGGCGGTGCTGCTGGATGGAGCCGAACTCGGTCGACGCCTGGGCGCGGATGGCACCGTAGAGGTGGCCCGCCTGCTCGGGCGCCATCTGCGACGCCTGCTGGTACTTGGGCTTGCCCTTCTCCACCCCGACCTCGATCTCCGTGCACATGCCGAGCTCGCGGTAGGCGCAGAGCTCGAAGCGCGGCTCCTTCGGGAAGTGCTCGTCCCAGTGGTCGAGCAGGAAGTCGTAGTCGGGCAGGAAGGCGTCGCGCCAGCGCAGCACGGCGTCGTGGTATCGCTTCGGGAGCTGGGCCGTCCTGGAGCTCATCGGCGGAGGTTCCTCGTTCGGTTCATCGGGCGAAGACGGAAGCTCGACGGCGGCCGCGGCTAGAGCCGGCGGCCGAACGGGCGCAGGCTCGACGGCTCGAAGCCCAGCGAGGCGAAGAAGGAGCGGATGTCCTCGCGGTCCTCGTCGACCAGCGTCTGCACCCGGGTGGCGCCCCGGGCGCGGAAGCGGCCGAGCATCGCGTCGGCCAGCCGGCGGCCGATCGCCCGGCCGCGGTGGTCGGGGTCGACGCCGAGGACCTCGATCCAGCCGGTCGGCTCCTCGAGCCCGAACTCCCCCGAGCGCACCTCGCCGAGCATGAAGCCGACGACCCGCTTGCCGTCCGGCCCGTCCGCCTCGGCGACGAACGAGCCCTCCGGGTCGCGCCGGATGTAGTAACCGCACCGCGCCTCCCACACTTCCGGCCGGTAGGCGCCGCCGATCTTCTCGTCGATCGCGGCGACGCCGGTGACGTCGAGCTCGTCGAGCGGTCGGATGGCGAGGTCGGCGTCCGCGGTCATCGCGTCTCCTGGGGAGCGGGCGGCGGCGGATCGCCGCGCCCGGGCGGCATTGTAGCCGAAGGGTCGGGCGCGCCCGCCGGCGCCGGCGCCACCCGCCAGCTCGACCACAGCGCGGTGCCGCGCACCCGGCAGCCGAGCTCGCGCAGCCAACCGGCGACGGCGCGGTTCGAGCTGTGGAGGAAGGTGTACGGCTCGGGATGGTGGACGAAGGAGAGGCCGCTCCCTGGAGCCTCGACGAGGGTGTCGATCTCGCTCTCGAACAGGGCGTCCAGCCGGGCGGCGAGCGCGGCCACCTCGGCGGCGCCGACGAGGACCGGATGGAGCGTCTCGATCGGCACCTCGACTCCGGCGCGCACCGCCGCCTCGCCGGGCGGGCCCGGGATCGCCTCGCGCCCGAGGGCGCCCCGCGTCGGCCACAGCAGCGCGGCGACGCCCTGCCCGGACGACTTCTGCTCGAGCGCGTACCAGCGCCAGTCGCCGTAGGCGTAGCGGAGCATCCCCGGCTCGCCGCCGGCGTCGTCGACCGGCAGCACCAGCGAGGGCGTGCGGCCGTGGTCGAGGAGGTAGACCGCGACCGGGTCGGACGGTGTGGCAGGTGGCTCGATCGTGGTGGTGCAGGCGACGAACAGGAGGACCGCACACGAGATCAGACAACGCCCCGCACGTCGATCTCTCATGATCGCCCCTCCGCCCAACCTGTTCACCCTCGGAATGCTACCGCGGCGGTCCTCGTCGCCTCGCGGCCCCAACCGGGCTCCACTCCCGTGCGCCCGCGCCGCACTCCGCCCCGCCGCCCACTCGCGCCCCGAACGGTTCGCTCCCACCATCGTCCCAGTGTTCGGCTCGGCCCGCACGCCGCCCCGACCTCGGCACGACCGCCTCGCCCGCGTAGCGCGTTCTCCACCGCCGGCCGGGCCCCTTTCGGGCAGGTCGGGGCAGGGGGCCGGCAGACAGCGGGCGGTCGGCCCGACCGCCCCACACCGCCCCGCACACGCCCTCCGGTCGGGCCGCCGCCCTCGCGCCCCCATCGCCGGTGCTACAGTCCCGACCTCGTGACGCAGGGAGGCCACGAAGGCCAGGACGGCCAGCCAGCGCCGGCGGCGCCCGCCGCCGACGTCGCCGCCGACCTCGCCGCGCCGCCCCGCCTCCACCTCGCGCTCCTCGTCGTCCAGCTCCTCTTCTCCGGCCTCCACGTCGTCGGCAAGGACGTCCTCGCCACCCTCGACCCGATGGCGCTCGCGTGCCTGCGGGCCGGCTTCGCGGCGCCGCCGCTCGTCGCCTTCGCGCTGTGGCGACGGTGCCCGCTGCCGAAGCTCCGCGACCTGCCGATCCTCGCCGTCCTCGGCCTCCTCGGCGTCGCCGCCAACCAGGTGCTGTTCATCCAGGGGCTCGCCTACACCACGGCGACCAACGCGGCGATCCTCATGCCGTCGATCCCGGTGTTCGCCGCCGGGCTGGGGGCGCTGTTCGGGATCGAGCGGATCGGGCCGCGGCGGTTGGCCGGCATCGGGCTGGCGGTGGCCGGCGCGCTGGCGGTGCTCGACCCCACCGCCTTCTCGCTGGCCGACGAACAGACGATCGGCAACCTCCTGATCCTCGTCAACTGCCTCGCCTTCGCCGCCTTCCTCGTCCTCCACCGGCCGGTGATGCGGCGGCTGCCGTGGCCCACGGTCATCGCCGGCTCGTTCGTCTTCGGCGCCCTCTTCGTCTTCGCGGTCGGCACGCCGGCGCTCCTGGCGACAGACTTCTCGGCGCTCTCCGGCGGCACGCTGGCCGGCATCGCCTACATCCTCGTCTTCCCCACCCTGATCGGCTACGCGCTCAACACCTGGGCGGTGCGCCGCTCGTCGCCCACCCTGGTCGCCGCCTACACGACGATCCAGCCGCTCGCCTCGGCGCTCCTGGCCGCCGCGTTCCTCGGCGAGCGCTTCGGCTGGAAGGAGGGGATCGGCTTCGTCCTGATCGCCGCCGGCCTGTGGGTGGTCAGCCGGCGGCAGGCGGCGCGGATGCGGGAGGCGATCGCGGCGGAGCGGTGAGCCGGACGGGCGCGGCGCGTGCTAGCTTGGCGGTTCGCGCCGGACGAGAGCCCCGGCGGAGGGAGGCGAGCGATGGGCCGTCGGACGTTCATCCTGGCCGTCGCGATGCTGGTCGTCGCCGGATCCGGCGCGGCGTTGACGCTCTTCTTGATGCGGCGGGAGCGGCCCTACGATCCCGCCTTCGACACCCGCGTCGGACGGCCGGCCCATCCGGGCGGCGGCGGTCCGCTCGTCCTCTACGACGAGGGCCACCTCAACACCCACACCGCGGACTCCGCCTACCGGCCGTTCGTCGAGCTGGTGCGGAGCGACGGCTTCGAGGTGAGCGTCGTCCGCGAGCCGTTCACGGCCGACCTCCTCGCGACGGCCGCCGTGCTCGTCGTCGTCGCCCCGCGCGGCGTCAACGAGACGAACGACGACCCCGCCTTCACCCGTGCGGAGATCGCCGTCGTCCACGACTGGGTGGAGGGCGGCGGCGCGCTCCTCCTGGTCACCGACCACTGGCCGTTCGGCGCCGCCGCGGAGTCGCTGGGGCGGGCCTTCGGGGTCGAGATGGGTAAGGGGCTGGTCGAGGACCCTGGGCACTCCGACCCCGAGCGCGGCGCCAGCCACCTCGTCTTCGATCGCGAGAACGGGCTCCTCCGCGACCACCCGATCGTCCGCGGCGGCGATCCAGAGGAGGCGGTGCGCAGGGTGCTCACCTTCACCGGCCAGTCGCTCGCCGGACCGCCGGGCTCGACCGCGTTCCTGGCGCTCTCCGACGCGGCGATCGAGTACCCGCCGACGACGCCCTCCGTCGCGCGCGACGGCGGCGACCTGCGGGTGAGCATGGAGTACGGCCAGCCGGTGCCGGCGGCCGGCCGCGCGCAGGGGCTGGCGTTCGAGCCGGGTGAGGGACGGGTGGTGGTGCTCGGCGAGGCGGGGATGCTCCGCGCCCAGCGCCTCGCCGACAGCGGCGCCGTCGGCATGAGCCACCCGGGCTACGACAACCGCCGCCTGGCGCTCAACGCCATGCGCTGGCTGGCGCGGGCGCTCTAGCCCGACGAGCCGGCGCGCAGCGGCGCCGGCTCCGGCACGTGCTCGTGCGCGTGGTAGCTCGAGCGCACCAGCGGCCCGGACTCGCAGTGCAGGAACCCGAGCTCGTCGAGGGCGTGGCGCTTGTGCTCGGCGAACTCGTCCGGATGGACCCAGCGGTCGACCGGCAGGTGCTCGGGGGTCGGCTGGAGGTACTGCCCGAGAGTGACCACCTCGACGCCGGCGGCGCGGATGTCGGCGAGGGTGGCGCGGACCTCGTCCGGCGTCTCGCCGAGGCCGACCATGATCCCGGTCTTCACCCGTCCGGCGTAGTCCCCGGCGTCGCGACGCCGCGCCGCCTCGGCGAGGAGCGCCAGCGAGCGCTCGTAGCGGCTCCCCGGGCGCGCCTTGCGGTAGAGCCGCGGCACCGTCTCGACGTTGTGGGAGAAGACCTCCGGGCGGGCGGCGAGGACGACGTCGAGCGCGTCGGGCACGCCGCGGAAGTCGGGGGTGAGCACCTCGACGGCGCAGCCCGGGACGCCCTGGTGGATGGCCTCGATGACCGCCGCCCAGTGCGCCGCTCCGCCGTCCGGCAGGTCGTCGCGGTCGACCGAGGTGACCACGGCGTGGCGCAGCCCCATCGCGGCCACCGCCTGGGCGACGTGGCGCGGCTCCTCGGGGTCGGGCCCCGCCGGCGGCCGCCCGGAGTGGACGGCGCAGAAGCCGCAGCGCCGGGTGCAGGTGTCGCCGAGGATCATGAAGGTGGCGGTGCCGTGCTGGCCCCAGCACTCGTAGATGTTCGGGCAGCGCGCCTCCTCGCAAACGGTGTTGAGGCGCAGGCCCTCGACCAGCCGGCGCACCTCGTGGTACGCCGCCGGGGTCTGGAGGCGGATGCGCAGCCACTCGGGACGGCCGCGGCGAGGGCCGGCGGCGGACGGGTCGGACGAAGCGGCGGCGACGGGGCGGCCGCCGCCGATCTGCACCAGGGGCTCTGCGTGGGGAAGGCTCGCTGTCATCGCGCCGAGCATAACCCCGCGCGCGAGCGGCGGCCTTCCCGCCGGTCACTCCGCCGTCGGCTCCCCCACCGCCTGCCAGAAGTCGAGCTCGTAGCTCTGCAGCAGGCGCGCCGTGCGCCGCACCTGGCGCTCGCAGTCGCCGCGCTCGAAGCCGGCGGCGATCACCGCCAGCGCCGCCTCCTCGAAGCCAGGGATCGGCTGGGCGAAGAAGTCGAAGAACGCCGTGGCCTGGGCGTCGAGGCCGTACCGCGCCTGGAGCGCGTCGCGCACCCGGCCGGTGTTCTCGCCGAAGACCGGGAAGTTGACCAGGAAGGCGGCCGCGGCGTCCGCCTGGGTGCCGTAGGCGGCCATCGCGGCGACGTAGGAGGGGTAGGTCTGCCCGGCCGGCCGCGGCTCGTAGGCGGCGAGGTCGTCCTCGTCCCAGCCGAGCGCCGCCGCGTAGTCGAGCAGGAGGCCGATGGCGATCCGCTCGCCCTCGAGGAGCCCTTGGAAGAAGGCGCTGTGCTCGGGCGGCACGCGGGCGACCAGCACCGCCATCGAGCGGAGGTCCGAGCGCAAGATCGAGTACTGCTCGCCGGCGAGCGCCCGGAGGAGCTCGACCGGCGCCTCGCCGGCCTCGAGCGCGTCGAGGAACGGCACGTCGCGGATCTCGTCCTCCACCGCCGCCAGCTCCTGCCGCAGCTCGTCGACCACCCGCCGCGCCTGGGCCGCGGCCGCCGCCGGCGAGGTCGCCGCCTTGCACGGCGCGTCGGCCAGCGCCGCCGGCGCCGCCGGCAGGATCGACAGGAACGTCACCAGCCCCGCGAAAGCGATGCGCATCGCGTCACCCCCTCCGAAGTCGTTCTTCGTGCCACGGGTTCGACACTCAGAGGGTGCCCCGGCGGCGGGCCGGGGGGACAGCGCAGCAGGGGGCTCAGGCGATGTCGACGTCGAGCGCCACGTCGAGCGAGGGCGCGCTGTGGGTCAGCCAGCCGACGGAGAGGAGGTCGACGCCGCTGGCGGCGACGGCGGCGGCGGTCTCGGGTCCGATGCCGCCCGAGGCCTCGGTGGTGGCGCGCCCGGCGACGCGCTCGACGGCGCGGCGCAGCGTCTCGGGACCCATGTTGTCGAGCAGCACGGCGTCGATCCCGGCGGCGAGCGCCTCGTCGAGCTGCTCCAAGGTGTCGACCTCGACCTCCACCTTGACCAGGTGCCCCACCCGCTCGCGCACCCGCGCCACCGCCGCCGCCACCCCGCCGGCGACCGCGAGGTGGTTGTCCTTGATCAGCACCGCGTCGTCGAGCCCGAAGCGGTGGTTGACCCCGCCGCCGGCGCGCACCGCGTACTTCTCCAGCGGGCGGAGGCCGGGCGTGGTCTTCCGCGTGTCGGCGACGCGGCAGGCGGGCGCCGCCGCCTGGACCCGGCGCACCAGGTCGCGGGTGGCGGTGGCGACGCCGGAGA